>CAZGDC010000028.1:0-20523 GCA_964524405.1 uncultured Roseivirgaceae bacterium | reverse complement strand
CTCTCCAACATCTCATCGGTAAAATCTAAATGCGTTACAAAACGTATTTTATTATCCCCAAATAGCACAGCCAGTACACCTTTATCTTTAAGTTGCACTATTCGCTTTTGTACATCATCTACTGAAAAAATTACAATATTGGTGTCAACTGGCGTTACATCCTCCACAAAACAGGCATTTTTTAATGCATCGCCCAAAGCCCGTGCTCTTTGGTGATCCTCTTTTAATCGCTCCACATTATGTTCTAAGGCATACAAACCCGCAGCCGCTAAATAACCCGCTTGGCGCATGCCACCACCAAATACTTTTCGTACTCTTCGGGCTTTTTTAATGTGTGCATTGGAGCCGAGTAATACGGAGCCAATGGGGGCACCAAGCCCTTTTGATAAACAAATGGAGATGGTATCGAAAACGTGACCATATTGTTGAGGTGTTTCGTTGGTTTCTACCAAGGCATTATACAGCCGTGCCCCATCTAAATGCAAAGCCAAGCCCTTATTATTACAAAGGCTCCTAATTTTTTTAATTTCGTTAAAATCGTAATAGCTACCTCCCCCTTTATTCATGGTATTTTCTAGGCTTACTAATCTACTTACGGGTGCATGAACATCATCGGGTTTTATAACAGCTTCAATTTGAGCCGCTGTTATTCTTCCTCTATCACCACTGAGTAAAGCTGGCGAAACGCCTGCATTGGATGCCATTCCGCCTCCTTCGTATAAATACACATGTGCGTTTTTATCACAAATAACTTCGTCTTGAGGCTGTGTATGCACCCGAATAGCCATTTGATTTGCCATCGTGCCCGAAGGGCAGAAAACGGCCGCTTCCATGCCAAAGTCAGCGGCCATTTTTGCCTCCAACTGATTTACCGTAGGGTCGTCTCCAAAAACATCATCGCCTACCTCTGCCCCCATCATGGCTTCTAACATTAGCTTGCTGGGTTTTGTAAACGTATCGCTGCGCAATTCTATCATAAGTTAAAAGTAAAGCAACTTAAACAGATTTATACCATATTAACATTGAATTGCCGCATTAGCCCGCATTAGATAATGCTACTAACCTGAGTTCGACTTAAGGAATGCTATCAGCTTTAAGCGAAATTTTCGTAAACAATTCAATTTTTTGCAGAACTAACGGGTTAATTCTATAAAAATTGAGGCTGTTTAAGGGAATTTCGCTAAAGCCCAGCGGGAAAACATTTAGCAGTCAATCTTTTGAATAGAAAAATATTGAAATAATCCATTATATCTTCCCTTTTTCTATTCAAAATCTCAACTACTACCTTGTTTTCTGAGTGTCATTCCTTAGGTCGAACTCAGGTTACTAAGAAAATAATCATGTAACGTTTAACTTTCCGAAAGTTTTAAACTTTCGGAAAGTTGGTGAAATTCTAGTGGCTTGTAGATTCTATAATGCAGCCGTAACAAATTGTTCGCCTCGTTCGCAATAACGATTTACAAATGAATTACTTCACCATAGGCAGCAGCAGCAGCTTCCATTACTGCTTCTGACATTGTAGGGTGAGGATGCACTGTTTTAATAATTTCGTGCCCTGTCGTTTCAAGCTTACGAGCAGCCACTACTTCAGCAATCATTTCGGTAACGTTTGCACCTATCATATGTGCTCCAAGCCACTCGCCATACTTAGCATCAAAAATAACTTTTACAAAACCTTCTGGCACACCAGCAGCTTTGGCTTTACCAGAAGCTGAAAATGGGAATTTACCTACTTTAATTTCGTAACCTGCATCCTTAGCAGCCTGCTCTGTATAGCCAACTGAAGCTACTTCTGGCGAAGCATACGTACAACCTGGAATGTTATTATAATCAATAGGCTCTGGGTTTTGACCTGCAATTTTTTCTACGCAAGTAATCCCCTCTGCAGAGGCAACATGGGCAAGCGCCTGTCCTTTTACAATATCACCAATGGCATATACACCGGGGATATTTGTTTTGTAGTAGTCATCAACCAATACTTTGCCTTTATCCGTAGCCACACCAACATCTTCAAGTCCTATGCCTTCAATATTAGTAGAAACACCCACTGCAGAAAGTACAACATCACAATCAATAATTTCTTCTCCTTTTTTTGTTTTAACCGTAACCTTACAACCTTTACCTTTCGTATCTACATTAGTAACTTCGGCAGATGTCATAATGCTAATGCCTGCTTTTTTAAACGAACGACCTAATTGTTTAGACACATCAATATCCTCCACAGGAACAATATTTGGCAAGTACTCTACAATAATTACCTCCGTACCTATTGTGTTGTAGAAATAGGCAAATTCAACACCTATGGCACCAGACCCCACCACAACCATTTTCTTTGGTCGGTCTTTTAGGGTCATCGCCTCTCGATAGCCAATTATTTTTTTGCCATCTATGGGTAAATTAGGCAATTCGCGTGAGCGGCCACCCGTAGCTAAAATAATATGGTCAGCTGTATAATCAACAATTTTACCCTCTGTTTCAACCGCTACTTTTTTGCCTGCTTTTAGTTTACCAAAACCTTTTATCTGAGTGATTTTATTTTTCTTAAACAGAAACTCAATACCCTTACTCATGTCGCCAGCTACTTTTCTACTGCGATTAACCATACCAGAAAAATCAACTGAGGCGTCCTTCACATTAATACCATAATCGCTTGCGTGCTGAATGTACTCAAACACATTAGCACTTTTAAGCAATGCTTTGGTAGGGATACAGCCCCAATTAAGGCAAATTCCTCCTAGCTCTGCACGTTCAACCACTCCTACTTTCATGCCTAATTGTGAAGCACGTATTGCTGCTACATAGCCACCAGGGCCACTACCTATTATAAGTAAATCATATTTAGTATCTGCCATTTTGTTTTTAATTAGTGTTAAAAAAAGGGGTAGAAATAAAGTCTAACCCATTTACAGATTCCTCCCTACGCAGGAATGACGTTTTTTGATTTGTTTATTCTAAAATTATGAAGTGCAAAGTTAGAATATCTTTCTAATTTTGCCCTCTTAAATAAGATACAAATGAAACTACTCGAAGGAAAAACAGCACTCATAACTGGTGCATCAAAAGGAATAGGCAGAGCTATTGCATTAACCTATGCGGAACAAGGAGCCAATGTAGCCTTTACCTATTTATCAAGTGTGGAGCAAGGAGAAGCCCTTACTGCTGAATTGGAAGCCAAAGGTGTAAAAGCAAAAGGGTATAAATCAGATGCTTCTGATTTTGCAGCAGCCGAACAATTAATTGCAGATGTGGTAGCAGAATTTGGTTCTTTAGATGTGCTTATTAATAATGCAGGCATTACGCAAGATAATTTATTGATGCGTATGAGTGAAGAAATGTGGGACAGAGTAATAAACATAAATCTAAAATCTGTTTTTAACACGGTAAAGGCTGTCAACCGCACGATGATGAAACAACGTAGTGGTTCTATTATTAATATGACCTCTGTAGTAGGCATAAAAGGCAATGCTGGCCAAGCAAACTATTCTGCATCAAAAGCGGGTATAATTGGGTTTACTAAATCTATTGCGCTTGAGTTAGGCTCAAGAGGCATTAGAAGCAATGCCATCGCTCCTGGTTTTATAGAAACTGAAATGACAGATAAACTAGACGAAAAGATGGTACAAACTTGGCGAGATGCTATTCCATTAAAAAGAGGTGGAACACCCGAAGATGTAGCCAATTTGGCTGTTTTTTTAGGTTCAGATATGTCGAGCTATATCAGTGGGCAAGTGTTACAAGTTGATGGCGGAATGTTAACGTAAAATTAATATGGTATAATATGTACGTTTATTTTAAAGCTCAAGGGTTAATTGCCCTTGCGCTTTTTTTTGTGTTTCCCCTTCAAAATTAGAAAGACTTATACCTAAGAGTCGAACTGCTTTTGACGTTTCAGTTAAAGCGGCCAATAGCAGATTGGCAGATAACCCTGTTATGTTTTCTAACCCAAAAACTGGCTCTGTATTAGTTTTGCTGCGAGTGATTTGTGTAAAATCAGCAAATTTAATTTTTACTGTAATGGTTTTGGGTTTACCTCCCGCCTTAGTGAGTCTTCTATCAACCGATTCGGCCACATTTTTAAGTTTATCTAACAAAATATCTTTATCGGTATAATCCTCACTAAAGGTAGATTCTGCACCCAATGATTTTCTGCCTCGTTGCGATATCACAGGCCGGTTATCGATGCCTCTGGCTACATTATAAAAATAATGGCCAGCCTTACCAAACCATTTTACAAGTTCCTTTTCGGATATTTTCTTTAAATCAGCTCCCGTAAATATACCTTTCGATTTCATTTTTGATGCGGTAACCTTACCCACCCCAAAGAACTTTTCTATTGGTAACTTAGCAATAAAGCCTTCTACTTGATGTGGCTTTACCACATACAACCCATTAGGCTTATCCATATCCGAAGCTATTTTGGCTAAGAATTTATTTACAGAAACCCCAGCAGAGGCCGTTAGGTTTGTTTGCTCTTTTATTCGTGCTTTTATTTCTTTAGCAATGTCGGTAGCAATGGCAATGCCTTTTTTATTATGAGTAACATCCAAATAGGCTTCATCTAATGATAAAGGCTCCACTAAATCGGTGTATTCTTTAAATATAGACCGTATTACTAGCGAAGCCGCTTTATAAGCATCAAACCGATGTTTTACAAAAATTAAATTGGGGCATTTTCGTTTGGCTATTTTAGATGACATCGCTGAGTAAACACCAAATTTTCGGGCCTCATAACTTGCTGCAGCAATTACGCCTCTTTCGCCAGCCCCACCAACAGCAACAGGCTTGCCTCTTAGTTCAGGATTATCGCGTTGCTCTACCGAGGCAAAAAAAGCATCCATATCAATGTGGATGATTTTACGAATAAGAGGAAGGTTTTCGTTTGGCACATATAAAGATATAACTTGGATTATTCATGACCTTGTAACAAGTAATGATATAAATCACTTACCTCACAAAGCAAGTTATTACGTAATGCAGTAAAGGAGTTTTTGCCACTATAAATATGTGCTCACTTGGTTTGCGTTGCCCAATAATGATAATGGCTAAGATATCTCCGTTGCTCTTCGATATGACGATAAGTGCTAACGAAAGCGGTAAGCCAACGTTTTGCAAATAATTGCATCTCAATATATTTACAGATTTACATTATCCCTTTTATTACCGTTCGGTTAATAATATCTGATTTAGCATATTAACATACGCTGTATTGCTTTTTAAGGAGGATCGTAAAGCAGATTGCAAATATGATGGCAGTTTGTCTCCACTTTTAACCTTAGAACTTAAATCTTTAAGCATTTCAAATATTTCTTCTTTATCCTCTAGTAAAGTATCCTTTTCAATCGCACGTATTAACGCTTCAATTTGTGTTGTTTTATTTGGGTTCTGATTGGTATCAACTTCAACACGTTGCTTTTTTGTATTTTCAGCTATGCAGTTATTATAGTCATCTATTATTTTATTTAGCTCCTGTTTCTTGTATTTATTTTTTTCAAGTGCAAGGCGTATGTATTCACAGTCATTCAGGTATTTCGACATAGATTTCTTAAAACCAATATTAGGCACCACCAAAGAAGACCCATCCGTTTTAATCAAAATTGAAGTTGAAAACTCGCGTGAAGCCATTTCTTCTACATCTACATACTTATATAAACTCAAGTACCCTTCTTTAATAAGTAACCCGAGGTGGTATTTATTTTCGATTTTAATGGTACGGTAAACCTTGTCGTCTTTTATCAACGCCTTAATTTCATATACCTTAAACCGTTGCTTATCTTTTCCGTTTTTTAACGTAATCATTTGCACAGTCGATTTATTAGAAGCGATGGAGGCTTTGCCTGTAATTGTATCTCCTTTTACGGTGATAACATAATCATGTTGAGCAACCCCATAAAAAGATAAGAGTCCCAAAAAAATTAATAAGAGTATATGTTTCATCATTAACAAATTAGTTAGCTTCAAAAGTAGCAAGGATTTTAGTATGAACAAGGCATAAAAAAAACCTGATACTATTATCAGGTTTTTTTTATGTTGTGACCTCGACAGGATTCAAACCTGTAATCTCTTGAGCCGTAATCAAGTGCATTGTTCAGTTGTGCTACGAGGCCAGTAATTTTTGTTTTATATAATCTCTAATCAACGTTAATCGTAAAGCCTATATAATTTCTTTCAAAATTAATGCTTCTAATAACATATACATAAAACAAACCCATTATTTTTTTATACATCTCTTGAGCCGTAATCAAGTGCATTCCGCCTGCCTTGGGCCGTAGCCATTAAGCTAAGCATGTAAGTGTTTAATTTATAGCAGCTTGAGAAATAGCGCAAAAATTCCGTTAGGGATTTCTAGTATTTCTCCCCCACATTTATTTTTTGTTGTTGTGATAAATATAGTACATCAAATTAATTTTAGGGGAAAGAATGAACTAAAGATTGTCAATTTTATAAAAAAATCGCAAATTATTAACAACTGATACTAACACGTTTTTAATGCAGGTAGATTTATTCTTAACAATGCCTTACACTAATTTTTTTGCATAAGCCCCAGCCTTTACGAGCTGGTTTATTTTTTCTTCCACCACAGGCTTATCCTCTTTATAGGTAACGCCCATCCATTGTGCGGCACTTTCTAGCACTTTAATTTTTAAGCTTTTTTGCTTCATCATGGTAGAAACAATTGAAGGGATATAAAATTCAGCCTTTTCATTTTCAAAATTATCTTGCACAAATATTTTAAACTGCGTTTCGGCTTCTTCAAAAAAGTTGGGCATAAATCCCCAAAAATTCATTGATACGTAAGAGGTTTCATCCAATGGAGTTTGTTTCCCTTCTCCATCTTTAAACACCACAGTTTCATTAATACGCTCAATATTGGTTCGCTCAGTAATGGTTTCTAAATAATTAGCGTCATCTGTTTGGCAAATACCTCTTGACACAAACCCGTGGTCGGATAACGTGTTTTTGAGGATATAACCGACCATCGCATTTTCAGAATCTGAAATGCCATTTTGCAAATAATCACTCATTGTTTTAAAGGCATCTGCTCCATAAAAATCATCGGCATTAATAACGGCAAAAGGCTCGTTAATAAATTTTTTTGCAACTATCACTGCGTGCCCTGTTCCCCAAGGTTTTTTGCGATCAGGTAGATTGTCAATTCCATCAACAGGAATATTTACTTCTTGAATGGCATATTCAATATTGATTTGACTGCCCCATCGGGTATCAAATAGAGCTTTCATATCGGTTAAGATATTTTGTCGTACTACCATTACAATTTTACCAAAACCAGCTTGAATGGCATCGTAAATGGAGTAGTCGATAATGGTTTCGCCAGAAGGGCCTACTTGGTCGGCTTGTTTGAGACCGCCATATCGGCTACCCATGCCTGCGGCAAGTACAAGAAGTGTTGGTTTCATAAAATAGATGTTAGACGTTAGATAAAAAAAATGACATTAGATTATTAGACTGAAGGTGTTAGATCCTAAAACACCGTGCCTACCTGCCGGCAGGCTAGAGTTCAAGATGAATTTCAAAATGGAAAAATAAAAAAAGACACAAGACTAATTAAGTGAAAGTCTTGTGTCTTTTATCTAGTAATCTTATGTCTTTTTTAAAGTTGTGCGTCAAGCTTGCCAGCCAAAACGGCCTTAGGCACTGCACCAATTTGCTTATCAACAATTTCTCCATTTTTGAAGATTAATAAAGTAGGAATACTTCTAATCCCAAATTCGGCAGAGGTAGAGGGGTTTTCATCTACATTTACTTTGGCAATTATTGCTTTTCCATCGTAGTCGGCTGCTAACTCTTTAATAATTGGGCCAATCATTTTGCAGGGGCCACACCATTCTGCCCAAAAATCAACCAAAACAGGTTTGTCGGTATCTAACACTTCTTTGAAGTTAGCATCTGTTATTATTTGTGCTTCCATTCTATATAATTATTATAATGTTTTTTTATTGAACGCAAATATATTACAAATAATTCCCAACATTCTATATCTTTTTAGGTTTGATTAGGCAAAATACCCCAAATTGAAACGTCACTCTTGCGAAGACAAGAATCTCTAAATTAGTTAACAGGTTTCTGCGAAGGTTAGAAGTGACAGTAATATTAGGAGAAATCAGCACTAAGGCACTGTTAAAGAATAACTACTCCTTTTTGACTAGCTCTTTTGTCTGTCTTTTTCGTTAAAAAACAGAACCATAGCTATGCTATGCTTAGGTTTTTTGCCTCAAATACAAACAAAATTTCTGCGTCAAATTCGAAGCATTTATTCTTTAACAGTGCCTAATTTTTAGCAAACTTCTTAAAATCAGGTCTTGTTTCTTTAGGTGCTTCCACTTTGTCTGATACAATTTTATACTTGACTGAATCGAGTAGCATTAACCCGTTAATTAATTCGTTGGTAGGGTTCACTAAGTATTTTTTAGAGAGCAACTCTACCCGTAAGCTTTCAGATTCGCTAAATAAGGTAATAATAAATTTGCATTTGCCAGGGTTACCAATGGCTAACATTTCTATTTTATCAACCAATTCTTCTGTAATTATAGAAACTTCTAAACTAATCTGAATTTCCTTGCTTAGGTCTTCTCTAATGCCCGAAAGTAATTGAATAACTCTAGGTCTAAATTCCCATTCTCCTGGGCTTTTGTATCGTTCTTCTACTTTACCAATCATATATACAAAGCCTCCTATTTGTAACATGTGGCGGTTTTTCATATAATCTTTACCAAACATAGCCATGTCAAGGGTGCCGTTATAGTCTTCAATACTAAACAGCCCAAATGGTTCGCCACGCTTTGAAGTACGTTCTATAAATTTTGTAACAATACCAGCAATTCTTATAATTTGATTTTTATATTCTCTATATTTTTCAACGGTACAGGTACAAAAATTATCAATATCAATTTTATACTCATCTAAGGGGTGGCCAGATATGTAAAATCCAACTACTTCTTTCTCTATTTTTAGTTTTTCAATATCGCTGTATGGCTCACAAATTGGAAACTTTGGTTTAGGAATTTCTACACCGCTATCGCCTCCAAACATGGAGTGTTGTGCTGCGTTTTTATCTTGCTGAAAGCTGTTGCCATACCGAACAGCCAACTCAATGCCACTAGGCTTATCGCCTTCTTGAATCAGGTATTGCCTTCTATTAGCTCCTTTAAAGCAATCGAATGCGCCTCCCATCGCTAAGCTCTCAAATGTTTTTTTATTAACGGATCGTAAGTTAACGCGCTCGGAAAAATCAAAAATATCATTAAAATTTCCGTTTTTATCACGTTCGGTTATGATGGCATCTACGGCAGCATCGCCAGTGCCTTTAATAGCGCCCAACCCAAACCGAATTTCGCCTACTTTATTTACGGCAAAATTCATGCCGCTTTCATTAATGTGAGGACCTAGTACAGGAATATGCTGCTTTTTACATTCTTCAAGAAAGAAGGTAATTTTATCAATATTGCTTTGATTATGTGTAAGCACCGAGGCCATATATTCTGCAGGGTAATGCGCTTTTAAATAAGCTGTTTGGTAGGCCACCACTGAATAGGCTGCGGAATGAGAACGATTAAATCCATAGGCAGCAAATTTTTCCATTACTGCAAATACTCCTTCTGCTTTTTTGCGCTCAATGCCATGTTTTTCTTTGGCTCCTGCTACAAATACCTCTCGTTGCTTAGCCATTTCATCGAGCTTTTTCTTACCCATAGCTCTTCGTAGCAGATCGGCTTGCCCAAGGGAGTAGCCCCCTAAAATTTGAGCAGTTTGCATAATCTGCTCTTGATACACCATTATGCCATAACTGTTTTTTAGAATGGGTTCCAGTAATTCGTGTGGATATTCCACCTTTTCTCTACCGTGTTTTCGATTAATAAAGTTAGGAATAAATTCCATGGGGCCTGGCCGGTACAGGGCGTTCATGGCAATTAAATCTTCAATATCGGTAGGTTTTAATACCTGTAAATGCTTACGCATTCCATCCGATTCAAACTGAAATGTGCCAACGGTATCTCCTTTTTGGTAAAGTTCAAATGTTTTGGCATCCTCCAAGTCGATGGTATCAATATCTATATCAACCCCTCTGTTTTGCTTAATAAGTTTCATCGCATCTTTTATAATGGAAAGGGTTTTTAAACCCAAGAAATCCATTTTTAGCATGCCTGCATCTTCTATTACTTTGCCATCGTATTGGGTTACTAATAAGTTAGACTCTTTGGAGATGGAAACAGGAATATAATTGGTAAGATCATCAGGCGCAATAATTACACCTGCGGCATGAATGCCCGTACTACGAATAGAGCCTTCTAATTTTTTGGCCATATTTAAAATAAATCCTTTTTCAGAATCTTCTTTTCTAATATCTTCTAATTCTTTTACTTCTTTAAATGCTTTAGCAAGCGTTGTGCCTGGGGTATCGGGCACAAGTTTTGCCAAGGAATTTGCCTCGCTCAGAGGCAAGTCTCTTACCCTAGATACATCCTTTATCGAGCTTTTGGCCGCCATTGTGCCATAGGTAATTATTTGTGCTACTTGGTTATGTCCATATTTATCAACCACATAATCAATTACTTTTTGCCTTCCTTGGTCGTCAAAATCAGTATCAATATCGGGCATTGATATTCGTTCAGGGTTTAGAAACCGCTCAAAAAGAAGGCTGTATTTTATGGGATCGATATTGGTTATGCCTAAGGCGTACGCTACTACCGATCCTGCCGCAGAACCTCTACCAGGGCCAATCATTACGCCTAAATTGCGACCTGCTTTAATCATATCGGCTGTAATTAAAAAGTAGCCTGCAAAACCCATGGTTTTTATAATGCCTAGCTCATGATTAATTCGTTCTTCTACTTCTGCACCAATTTCTCCATAACGTTTAGCCGATTTTGCGCCTTCTAGCGTTAGGTGTTTTAAATATTGATCTTCATTATTAAATTCTGGAGGGATAGGGAAATTAGGTAAAAGAATGTCTCTTGTAAGCGTAAGGTGCTCCACCTTATCCACAATTTCATTGGTGTTATCAATGGCTTCAGGAATATCCGAAAACAATTGATTCATTTCGGCTTGTGTTTTAAAATAAAACTCATTATTAGGAAATCCGAATCGGTATTCTTTACTGCCAAATCCATTGCCTTTCCAAACGGGTTTACTTTGTAATTCGCCCGTGTTTACGCAAAGTAAAATATCGTGAGCAACGGAATCTTCTTGCTCTACATAATGCGTATCGTTGGTGGCAATTACTTTTAAATTGTACTTTTTAGCAAATTTAATAAGTACTACGTTTACAATTTTTTGCTCTTCAATATCGTGGCGTTGTAGCTCTATGTAAAAGTCTTCGCCAAACAAATCAATCCACCACTTTAATAACTTCTCAGCCTCTTCTTCGCCTTGCTTTAGTATGGCTTGCGGAATTTCTGCTGCCAAGCAGCAAGAGGTGGCTATTAGTCCTTCGTGATATTTTTCAATTAGCTCCTTGTCAATACGGGGCCATTTGCTGTAAAGCCCATCTGTATAGCCTAGGGAGCTTAATTTGGTTAAGTTTTTATA
Source organism: uncultured Roseivirgaceae bacterium (assembly GCA_964524405.1). Taxonomy (GTDB): domain Bacteria; phylum Bacteroidota; class Bacteroidia; order Cytophagales; family Cyclobacteriaceae; genus JAKISE01. The sequence continues at coordinate 8,979 of CAZGDC010000028.1, read as the reverse complement.
CCCCGTAGCATTTTTGGCTAGCATTAATTGGTGGTTCCGGTTGTCCTTATTTTCTTTAGTAAACTGCTTTTTATGGCGGTCTTTAACCAAATAAAATTCACAACCAACAATAGGTTTTATATTAAATTTACTTGCCTCGGCTACAAATTTAAAAGCACCAAACATATTGCCGTGGTCGGTTAATGCTACGGCTTTCATTCCATCCGTTTGTGCTTTTTTAAACATGGTGCTAATGTTAGCGGCACCATCTAAAAGAGAATATTGTGTATGGCAGTGTAGGTGGTTAAAATCGGGCATTTAGTAACTTAAATTATGCGTTAGAAATAGCGAGCAAGTTACAAAATTGAGTGAATTTTTATAGAATTTTTATGGAGATATTAAATAATCAGCACTTACCTTGAATACAGTAGTTTTCTTAGAGGCACTACTTAAAAATCATTATCCCCATTTTTAAATCAACGGAGAAAGGAAGAGGATGCCGGCCTCTATTTTCAATAAATCTTTTATTAGTTACTAAAACCCCTCCAAAATTGGATGGCTCAGGAGTAAGTGATTCTACTTTGAAGCCTAGGTTAATGCCTGTCTCAAAAAAGAATCTTCCACCTCCACCCAATACCCGATATCCGATTTTTGCATAAAACTGATCTATTTGAGAAAAATATTCTTCATCTACGTACTCGTAATATCTTTGGTCTTCAATGGGTACTCTAGTAATATAATTGGCTTGAAAAGTAGATTCTATATGAGAGTATCCAACGCCTACATAAGGCCCATTTTTATGAGCGCCTCCATCAAAATAATATTTTAGATCTCCTACCAGTCTAAATCCACTTTTATGCTGGGTATGCAAATCTGAAGAAGTAAATATCTCTGAGCCAATTAATTGGCCTGCTCCTAATTCAACAGATAGTTTATTTTTCCATATATATTGAGCAGAAAGCAGAAAAGAAGGGTAGTTGTTTAATAAGGAAGCCGTATTCCAATTAACGCCAAATGTATGGGGCGATTCTATGCTGTCACTTGCTAGCTTTAAGCTCGTTTGAGCTACTGATACGTGTAGTTGTAATAATACAAAAAGAGATATTATTGAAATGATTTTGAGCATCATGCTAGTTTTGTGCATATAATAATTCACTTAATACTATTAGTTCATTAGAAGCTGTAAGCTCCATTTGCAATAAACTTACGGTGGTAGAAATCGTAAGTTTATTTTCTTTAACAATAAAATCAATGGCATGAATAGTTGGGAAATATCCCATTTCTACTATGTTGTTAACATCAGAAACATCAAACCAGCGCATACCATTATATTTTTCACCTATAAATAAATTAGAGCCCATTAAACCAAGGCCATAAGGAGACTTCATGGTGTAGGATGCGATTTTTTTAGGATCAGTTATGTCGGAGATGTCGATAATATCAAGAAAATCTCCTCCATTTCCACAATTATTGCCTGATCTTAACGTGGCAAAAGCAAATAAGCCATTGGCTACAACAGGGTCGCAGCTTGTTAAATGCTCATAAGTTGAAATTATTTTTGGTGAGCTAGGAGTGGAAATATCATAGAATAATACGCCTGTTGTTGTTCCTAAATATAGAATTGTATCTAGCCTAAAAATGGTTTCTACTTCGTTTGATATAATGAGTTTCGTTATCTTTTCTACTTGGTCGTAGTTTGTAATATCAAAAATAGTAAGCGCATTGGATTCGGCTACATATAAATAATTTTGGTCTATATGAAACCTTGCTAATGATCCTGCACTAGAAACATTGCTTTCATCAAATTGAAAAGCATCCTCGTCTTCGCAACTTAATAAAGAAACAAAAAGGAATATAAGTAGTATGTGTTTATAGGGTTTCATCTTAAAAATAGCATTTTGGGTTGTATATAACTTCTAGCTCCCATCCAATAATTTCACCTTTCGATTCATCTACACATTCAAAATAAAAGCCAGAATTGGGGGGGTAAGGTTTATTTTCTTTATAATCAAATACATTATGAAGCCTTTTTATTTCAATAGTTGCATCTGGCTGAATGGCCAATGCTAGCAAATCTGGGCCTGAACTGGCATATACTGTATTGCCTTTTATGGCTATATTATTGTTTAATGGAATTTGAAAAAACCCTTGTTTTACAGGTGCTGTTGGGGTTGAGTTATTTATAATGTGAAAACCGTTACCAACTTCTTCGATTAAAATATAAGTGGAGTATTGATATATTTTTCCAGGATTAGCAAAAGGAATTGCTTCTGTAATTTCAATTTTATTTTGCGATAAAGCATAAATTGGCACATATCCAGTAGCTTTTTCAATATCAAAATCTGGAATAAATGGGCGACAACCGCTATTAAATAGCAAAATAATAAGCGTAATAATAACAGATTTTACTTTATTAAAATACATTTTTTGTTTTGGAGCACATCTATCGCTTCGCATTATTAGTTTTTTTGATAAGGTTAACTCTACTTTAATTTGTAGTAATACAATCTATAGCCACATTTACCCTACTTAAATAATCTCATGGTTGGGATTCAGGGTTATGCCAATTTAAGGTAATATTAACTTGCATTGCAAGACGAGTCGGCTGATATTATAACCCTTCAAATATCCGTTTACAAACTCTAGCACTCTACTTCAATTACTTTTTTAGTCTCAAAAAAATCTTCTTTAAAAAAAACGGAAAGATTAATTTCTCGATATGGTTTTTTAAGCTCTGCTATTTCTTCGTTTAAGTCGCCTCCTTTAAGGTATAAAATACTACCTCCTGTTTTAAGTTTAGGCCGTACCCAGCCATAAAAAGGTTTTATTCTGGTAACTGCTCTGCTAACCACATAATCAAATTGGCCTTTGGTTTCCTGTGCTCTTATATGTTGGCCTCGCGCATTGGTTAAGCCAATGGCATTAATTACTTCATTCACCACCTTAATTTTCTTGCCGATAGAGTCTATCAGTAAAAACTCAACTTTCGGGAAAAGTATGGCTAGTGGAATGCCCGGGAAACCGCCTCCTGTGCCTACATCTAATACGGTAGTTCCAGCTTCAAACGCTTTTACCTTGGCAATGCCTAACGAGTGAAGTACATGTCTTACGTAGAGTTCATCAATATCTTTTCTGGAAATTACATTGATTTGGGCATTCCAATGAGCGTATAAATCTTCTAGGGCATCAAATTGATTTTGCTGCACTGTTGTTAATTCAGGGAAATAGGTAAGGAGTAAATCGTTTTTCACTGTTGTAGTTAGTGGTGATGTTACAAAGATACACATTAGGCTTGCTTGGCTAGACAACGTATCCATGAAATAGAACCCTTTTATCTATTATCCGCTTAGCAAATCATTCCGCATGTCACAAAGGGCTCCTTTGGAGAATCTTAACCTCTTAGAAAGAATCGAAACAGGTAATATTCTCCATTACGTTGCGAAATAATGTTCTGAAAAACGATTTAGTTAAATGATTTAATTATAATCTCTACAACCATGGAAGTCATTCCGTAGGAATCTTTGTCAACTAGAAAGAATTGAAATGGCTTAGATTTCTTCACTACGTTACGAAATGACGCTATGAACATGGTTCAGTGGCAGGTATATAAACACTCAATGCTATAACCATGCAAGTCATTCTGGAGGTCACAAAGGACTCCTGTGGAGAATGTTTAATCAGCAACAAAAATAACCTTATATATGATCTCTTTTATTTTTTACTAATTCAGAAAGTAATTCGCGAGCACGATGTAATTGTGCTTTTATTGTGCCTAATGGAGAATCAAGCTCCTTGGCAATTTCATCATACGAAAATTCTTTAAAATAACGCAAGCGCACCAAGCGTTGATACTTAGCGGGCAGCTTAGTTACAAACATTTGTATGAGTTCTATTTTTTGACTTTTAATGGCCATTTCTTGAGGATTTAATTCTTTATCGGGCACATCAATAGTAATATTAGTCCCATTATCATCTGTATAAGAGGAATTTAAACTAGTGGTTTCTAATTTTTTTTTACGAATAAAATCAATGGCATTATTGGTGGCAATTCTAAAAAGCCAAGTGCTAAATGTATAATCTTTTTTAAATTTATGTAAATTTTTAAAGGCTTTGGCAAAAGCTTCGATGGTTAAATCTTCGGCATCATCAACATTGCGCACCATTTTTAAAACCATATAATAAACAGGTTTATTATAGCTTTTCATTAATAAGGCATAGGCTTGCTCATCGTTTTGATTTACTGCGAGGTCAATCAATCGAAAGTCTTTTAAGGCCTTTTCGGAAAACTGTTTTTTTAACTCCATTTAATTCGCTTAATCAGTAGCGCACGTATGCCTGTTACAAAGTAATATGGTACAAACATAAAATCAAGCAGAATCAATCCTAATATAGTAAATTTTGCTCCACTTTTAGTTGAAAAAAGCGCGAATGTTGCTCCCATAAAAATATAACGGGTTAAAAAAAGCACTCCTATGGGTATAAAATTTTGGGTAAATAAAAGATTAAAAGGAAGTAATACCCATGTTGCTATCCAAGATAAGGTAAACATGCCTAACATAACTTTGCTTTTTAAGCTATAGTGCTTGCCAACAGATAAGTGCCTCGTTTTTTGAATTATAAATGTACTAATACTTGTTTTAGGGTAAGAGGTAATAAGGCTATTGGAGCTTAAAATAATTTCAGTATTAGCACTATTGGCATATTTATTTACAAAAATATCGTCATCCCCCCCCGTTAAATCTTGAAATCCATTAAATCCTTTTTTAAAAAGAAATAAAGATTTTGAATAACTTAAATTTCTTCCCACTCCCATAAAAGGTGTTCCTAAAGCAGCAGCACCTAAATATTGAATTCCTGTTAAAATGGTTTCGAAACGGATAAAATAGTTTAAGAGCCCTTGTTGTTTTTTATAGTTTGAGTAACCTAGTACAAAGGAGGTTTTTTCTTTCCAGGCATTCGCAAATGCACTTATCCACTGTTCTGAATTGGGTTGGCAGTCTGCATCTGTGAGGAGTATTTGGTCGTACTTGGCAGCTTTAATGCCTAGCGTAAGGGCGAATTTTTTGCCATTTAAATGCAGGGGTAAGTCTGATACTGTGAGTACTTGTAATGGTAGATTGTTTTGCGATATTTCTAACAAATAATCATAGGTGCCATCTGAAGAGCGGTCATTCACGATGATAAGTTCGAAGAGCGAATAATTTTGTTTTAACAAAACCGGGATGAGCTTTTTAAGATTTTCCACCTCATTATGAGCTGCAATAATTATCGATACGCCATGGGTAGCAGTTTCCGTTTTAACGGATTTTATTTTTATTACTCCAATTAGCCACATCAACCAATACATAAGCTGAATGCCAATAATAATAAAAAACAGGTAATCTAAATAGCTAAGAGTCATTTCAAAAAGGGTTGAAAATGCGACAAATATATAGAATATTACTTCTTTAATAGGGGGTAGTCCTACGCAAGTATCAGTATTTTTGTAAGACATTAAATTTTATTGATGGATTTTAAAATAGAAGCACAAGACTCTAAGTCAAAAGCGAGGGCAGGAATTGTAAAAACGGAGCATGGCGAAATACAAACGCCTATTTTTATGCCCGTTGGCACGGCTGGCTCGGTAAAAGCAGTACATCAGCGCGAGCTAAAAGAAGATATAAAGGCAGAAATAATTTTAGGTAATACCTATCATTTATACCTAAGACCAGGGTTAGATGTGATTAAAAAAGCAGGTGGTTTGCATAAATTTAATAGTTGGGATGGTCCAATTTTAACCGATAGTGGTGGATATCAAGTGTATTCGTTGGCCGATAACCGAAAAATTGTGGAACAGGGGGTTACGTTTAAATCGCATATAGATGGATCTAAGCATGATTTTACACCCGAAGGTGTAATGGATATTCAGCGCGTAATTGGAGCCGATATTATAATGGCATTTGATGAGTGTACGCCCTATCCTTGTGAGTATGATTATGCCGAAAAATCGATGCAGATGACCCATCGATGGCTAGAGCGTTGCATTAACCGGTTCGATACTACCGAGCCAATTCATGGGTATAATCAAACCCTTTTTCCTATTGTACAAGGTAGTACTTACCCAGATTTACGCAAACAATCGGCCGAGTTTATTGCTAAACAAGGCAGGGAGGGCAATGCTATTGGAGGGCTTTCGGTTGGCGAACCTGCTGAAGAAATGTATGAAATGACCGAGCTCGTATGCGATATTTTACCTAAAGATAAGCCTCGATATTTAATGGGAGTAGGCACGCCTGCCAATATATTAGAGTCGATAAAGCTTGGGGTGGATATGTTTGATTGTGTAATGCCCACTCGAAATGGCCGTAACGGAATGTTGTTTACTTCCGAAGGGTTTATCAATATTAAAAACGAAAAGTGGAAAGATGACTTTTCTCCTATTGATGCTAATTTAGGAGGCTATGTTGATACCACTTATTCTAAAGCCTATTTAAGGCATCTTATTCATGCAAAAGAAATGTTAGGTGCTCAAATTGCGAGCGTTCATAATTTAAGTTTTTATTTATGGCTGGTAAAAGAAGCCCGGCAACATATAATTAATGGCACATTTTCTGCTTGGGTTAACCCAATGATTAAACGAGTTTCTACAAGACTTTAATTAATAATTGTCAATTACTAATTAATTTAATGAAAATCCTAGACCGCTATATTTTAAAAAAATTGCTTACAACGTTTTTGTTTGTGGTTTTTATTATTGTAGCCATTATTGTAGTAATTGATGTAACCGAAAAGATTAGCGATTTCACAAAACCAGAGGTTCCATTAGGAAGAATATTTCAATACTATGCTAATTTTATACCTTGGATAGCTAATCTAATTTCGCCTATTACTGTTTTTATTGCTACGGTTTTTGTTACTGCTAATATGGCAAGCCATACAGAAATAGTGGCCATTTTATCTAGTGGCGTGTCGTTTAAGCGTATGCTTGCGCCTTATTTTGGTGCGGCTTTAATTATTGCTTTAGTAAGTTTTTATTTTAATGGATGGGTAATTCCTAATGCTAATAAGAACAAGCGTTCGTTTGAAATAGAGTTTATTGAAGGCAAGTTCTATTTTTCTAAAACCGATTTCCATATTCAAGTAAGCCCTACGGAATACCTTTATTTGCAGCGTTACGATAATAACCGAAATCTTGGTCATAAATTTACCATGGAGCGTATTGAAAATGATAGCTTAAAAGAAAAGCTTTCGGCCAACCAAATTGAATGGAATGATTCTACCAAAAAATGGAGGCTTAAACGTTGGCAACGAAGAGTAATTTTAGATGAGGGAGAAGATGTTACCTATGGAGCACTTATGGACACTACCTTGGTTATTTTTCCTAAAGATTTTCAATCGCAACATCGATTGTGGGAGACACTTACCCTGCCTGAATTAACCGATAAAATTAAAGAAATAAAAAGAAGAGGATTAGAAGGGGCAAAAATTTACCAAGTTGAAAAGTACTTTAGATACACCATGCCATTTACTGTATTTGTGTTGGTGTTTATTGGAGTAATAGTGTCTTCTCGTAAAAGCCGTGGAGGAACAGGGCTGCAAATTGCCATTGGGTTTATCATATCATTTATATTTATCATATTCGTTATTACAAGCCGTGGTGTGGCCGAAGGAGGTCTTATATCGCCCATTATTGCCGTTTGGATACCCAATGTGGTGTTCTCGTTTGTAGGCATGTTTATGTATAAATACGTGCCACGATAATGCTAAAATCAAGGTCTTATTTGCACTTGCATTTTTTGGTATTTCTATGGGGGTTTACCGCTATTTTGGGTTTGCTTATCAATCTTTCGTTTCCTGAAGTAGTTTTTTACCGAACACTAATTTCTTTTTTAGCCTTTATCCCTATTATATATGTTGCCAACGTTTCTTTTAAGGTTAACACAAGCGTGGGGATTAAGCTTATTTTTACAGGAATACTGATTAGTTTACATTGGTTGCTATTTTTTGGTGCTGCTAGGTATGCAAATGCTTCGGTAAGTTTAATTGGTTTAGCCACTACTTCTTTATGGACGGCTCTTATTGAGCCTCTAGTTTTAAAGAAACGCATTCGTATATTAGAAGTGCTTTTTGGAGCAGTAATTATTGTAGGCATCTATATTATTTATGTAGATGATTTTAATTTTGGATTGGGACTAGCGATGTCAATAGGATCAGCTTTTTTTGCCGCTGTATTTACAGTAGCTAACTCCTTATTTGTAAAAAAGCACCATCCGTTACAAATCACTTTTTATGAAATGGGAGGGGCGTTAATAGCCACTATCCCATTTGTTATATGGTATATGCAATCCAACGAAATAGGTTTAGGCACACCTAGCCCAATAGATTGGGTGTATTTGTTGATACTGGCTTTGGTTTGCACCGTTTATGCGAATACGGCTTGGGTAAATATACTAAAGAAGATTTCTGCCTTTGCAAGTAATTTGGTTATTAACCTAGAGCCTATTTATGGCATTATATTGGCACTTATAATTTTTGGAAAGAGGGAAGAAATGAATCTGGGATTTTATTGGGGTGGGGCTATCATTATCTTAACTATTTTTGCCTACCCTCTGATAAGTAAACGAGTTAAGGGAGGATTAAGATAAGCCCTCAATCACTATTAAAAACCGAAAAAATGCTACGCAAGGAGGCAATTCTTAACAAGTAAATTCTAACTATTAACCCAACGGATATAAGACGAAAAGACTAAAGACATAAGACCTTTATTTTCAACAAGTTAAAAATATATTAATCACGGTAAATTACCATCACGTTAATAATACAGCAATTTTGTATTGGTTGATAAACACATAGTGCTATTTGCTAAAAACTCAAAGAGGAACGTCATTTCGTAGTGCAACGGAGAAATCTTTGCCACTTATAGTAGCTGGCTACATCCATAGGAGTCCTTCGTGACCTTAGGAATAACTTGTAAGAGTGGTTTTAATGAAATGTTAAGCAATTTTGTATTGGTTGATGTTA
>CAZGDC010000027.1:0-20555 GCA_964524405.1 uncultured Roseivirgaceae bacterium | reverse complement strand
CTTGAAAATATAGAAACCATCCTTAATGTGTTTAAAAAAATAACAGAACAAGGCTTATCTGTTCGTAAAACAGAAGAATTGGTACGGTTATTGAATTCTCCTAAGCTTGAAAAGAAGGAATTAAAATCGAATAGTGAAAGCCCTGAAATTAAAAAATTGCAATCTGAATTATCTTCTCATTTTGGAACAAAAATTCAGATTAAAGCAAATAGCATGACTAAAGGCGAAATAAAAATACCTTTTGTTTCAACACAAGATTTGAACAGAATTTTAGAAATATTAGACATTAGTCTATGATACGATTATATTTTGTGCTACTCTTTTTAGGAGTAAACTACACCCTTTTAGCACAAGAGCATATAGCCGATACCATACCCTCTAAACCTACTTATCAACAAGATAGCATTATTGGGTTTAGAGAATTAAAAGAACCAGCAGTCGTTGGAGATTTTGAAATGATTTCTGAGGGTCACGACCCAAGTAAGGCCGCTTGGTATTCAGCAGCGATACCAGGCTTAGGCCAAGCCTATAATAAAAAATATTGGAAAATACCCCTCGTTTGGGGTGGCATTGCTGGATTTGTATATCTTATTGATTGGAATAATGACCAATATCAATTTTATAGAAAAAATTTATTATACGAAACAAATGGCAACCAACCAGGGCTTATAAATGAGACCCCATTGGATGCTTCAACTCTAAAAAATGCCAAGGATCAATACCGTAGAAATAGAGATCTGATGGTAATTGTTGGCATATTTTTTTACGTGCTCAGCATTGTAGATGCCCACGTAGATGCCCATTTAATTGAGTTTGATGTTAATCAAGACTTATCGGTTCAAGTTGCACCCTCCATTCAATCTAACCCCAATACAGGAATTACAACAGGGGTTACGTTTTCAATAAAATTTTAACTAATGAAAATCGCCTTACTTGGATATGGAAAAATGGGAATTGCTATTGAAGAACTTGCTACTAAAGTTAACCATAGTATTTCATTTAAAATTGGCATAGAAAACCAAACCGAAATAAGTAATATTAACTCGAATAACACAGATATTGCCATCGAATTTAGCGACCCTTCAGTAGCCGTAAGCAATATTTTATACTGCCTAAAAAACAATATTCCCGTGGTGTGTGGCACTACTGGGTGGTTAGCACAATGGAGCAACGTTGAAAACGCTTGCAACAGCCTGAACGGAACATTTTTTTATGCCTCTAATTATAGTATTGGTGTAAATCTGTTTTTTAAAATAAACGAGTTTGCAGCCAAGCTAATGGCTAAACAAGCGTACAACGCGGAGGTGGAAGAAACCCATCACATAGAAAAAAAAGATAGCCCAAGTGGAACGGCCATTACCATTGGCGAGCCCATTATTAATGCGCAACACATGAACGGCTGGGTAAACAATAGCACTCCTAATAAAAATGAACTGGGTATTATATCAAAACGAGAAGCGCAAGTAGCGGGAACACATACCGTAACGTATAGATCAGCCATTGACGAAATATCCATGACCCATATTGCCCATACCCGAAAAGGGTTTGCAAAAGGGGCTTTATCAGTAGCAGAATGGATTGTTAACAGCAAAGCCAAAGGAATGTTAATAATGAACGACTTTTTAACCATCTAATTGAGAGATATTTTGAGAGATATTTGATTGGAAATTAGCATAATAAATTCATCCTTTGTGAGTTTTAATTTTTAACGGTCAAAAAAACTCAACATAACATAAGTAAAAATGGAAGCAGAAAATACAGATAAAAAGAGCTTTTTAAACTTCTTTAAAAAGAAAAAAAGCGATAAACCTAAGTCTAAAATAAAAGAATGGACAGATGCCATCGTTTTTGCTGTAATCGCAGCCACCATTATTCGATGGCTCATTATGGAAGCATTTACGATTCCAACGCCTTCCATGGAAAAATCTTTATTAGTAGGCGATTTTTTATTCGTAAGTAAAATGCATTATGGAGCAAGAACAGTAGCCACTCCTTTGCAAGTGCCACTTACCCACCAATACATTTGGGGCACCAAAATTCCTTCTTATTTAGATTGGATTAAACTACCCCAATATAGGTTACCTGGCTTTTCGAGCGTAAAAAGAAACGATGTAGTGGTATTTAATCACCCTACGGAATTGGAATATCCAGTAGATTTAAAAACCAATTACATAAAACGCTGTGTAGGAGTAGCAGGCGATAAAATTGAGGTAAAAAACATGCAGGTATATATTAATGATGCCTCTGTTGATAACCCAGCCGAAATGCAATTCAAATACTTTATTCAAACTTCCGAAAACTTAAACCAACGCATATTTGATAAATATGACATTACAGAAGTGTATCAAATGGGCAGTGGATATTTGGTGTTTACCGAACCAAAAACGGCAGAAGCGTTAGAAAAATTGCCCTTTATTACTAGTGTTACCATAGCCAAATCAGAAGAAGGGCAAGCCGAAAGTCGGATTTATCCAGATGCTAGCAGATACCCTTGGAATACTGACTTTTGGGGACCAATGGTAATACCTGCCGAAGGAATGACCATTGATATTAATGAAGAAACCCTAACTAAATACGGCTATGTAATTCAGTTTTATGAAGGAAACGAAATAGTTGACATTGCCAATGGAACATTAACAATTAATGGCGAACCATTTTCGTCTTATACCTTTAAACAAGACTATTACTTTATGATGGGCGACAACCGACACAATTCATTAGATTCTAGGTTCTGGGGATTTGTACCTGCCGATCACATTGTAGGTAAAGCCCTTTTTATATGGATGTCCATTAACCCTAATGGAGGATTTACAGATACAATTAGATGGAGTAGATTGTTTAATTTTATAAATTAACACGCATTTTCATGGAGTTTAGTGGATTTGGTTGAAAGTAATCGCTTTATAAGCATCTATTTATTTTATGGTGAAATAATGCGGGTTAACCTTGCCATAAATGGTCGATAATTGATTCCACCATAAAAAATGAAATGAACCTATTGAGAGCACTGAATCTTATCGCCAAAAAAGCTTCGACCTATAAACTGATTAGGTGCAAACCATCTTTTCTCGAAGTGGTTTGCTTTTTTCTTTTCGGGTTAAAAAAGAGTGGTGTTTTTGATTGGCAGTAAAATAGAATAAATTTGAACATAGAGAGCTTTTTTATTGACTTTAAATTTAGTTGGTGATAATGAAATTGCAAAATATGAATAAAATCAGGTTTAGATGGAAAAAAGTTGCTTTAGGAGTTATATTAATACCATCCCTATTATTTGGCACACTTGTATTGGTACTTGTATGGAAACATGATGCCATAGTACAAAGTTTTATTTCTACTGCAAATAAAGATTTTACAGGTCTTTTAAATATCGAAGGAAGTCACATTTCCCCTTTCGCTAATTTCCCATACATTTCAATAGATTTAGAAGGCGTTAGTTTATATGAGAGCAAATCCGATTCATTACCCCCTTTGCTACGTATTAAAGACATATACCTTGGGTTCGATTTTTTTACTTTAATAAGCGGAACTATGGAAATAAAATCGCTTAAATTATCAAATGGGTACATAAAACTAATACAACACACCGATGGCAGTTTTAATGTATCCAATGCCTTATCCAGCAAAAAGGAAATCGAAGATGTTAACGAAGATTTTCACTTAAATCTACAGAAAATTACGTTAACTAATATTGATCTTCTTAAGCTTAATGAAGCAAATAACGTATTGGCAGAAACGTTTATTCATGAGGCTGAATCAAGGTTTGAAACTACCCATAATAATGTAATGGTATCGGTCGAAAGCCATTTTGTGCTAAACCTTATTGTAGATGGAGACACCACTTTTGTACATAACAAACAGATTGACCTCAACACGCAGTTAAACTATACGCTAGATAAGGAAATATTAACTATTAAACCATCAGAATTACGTATTGAGAAAGCACTTTTTGTACTAGAGGGCAATGTCAATTTTAACGATGACATGAACCTTGACCTTACCTTTACAGGCAATAAACCAAATTTTGATTTATTCCTGGCATTTGCACCAGAAGAACTAACACCTGCACTAGCACGCTACAATAATGGAGGAAAAATTTTTTTTAACGCCTCCGTAAAAGGCAAATCAATAAATGGACATAGCCCTCTAGTTGAAGCCGATTTTGGGTGCGAAGAAGCTTTTTTTGATAATAAAACTACCCATACAAAGCTAAACGAACTCTATTTTAAAGGGCACTTTACCAATGGGGAAAAGCACGATCTCTCTACTTCAAAATTATCTATAATAGACTTTTCGGCCAAGCCAGAAGCAGGCACTTTTAGTGGCAACTTAGTGGTTAAAAACTTTGAATCACCCGAAATTGATATGCAGTTGGTATCTAAATTTGAGCTTGGCTTTCTATCTGAATTTTTAAATATTACTAATTTAGAAAATATGGAAGGAGAAGTTGCCTTAACTATGAATTTTCATGACATTATCGACTTAAACAACCCTGAAAAAAGCATTGAACGACTCAATGAATCGTACTTTACCAAACTCGAAGTTAAAAACTTGAGTTTTAAAATACCGGGTTTTCACTTACCCATAAGCCAAATAGATATACAGGCTAGCATGAATGGGCATGAAGCCATCATTGATAAATTTTACTTAAAAATTGGCGATTCTGACCTAAATATAAAAGCCACCATTAGCGATTTGCCAGCCATTTTACACCACACCACAGCCCCTGTAAGTGCCAACCTAATAATTAAGTCAAATTTGCTAGATCTTCAACAACTCACATCATCTTCTGATACAACTAATACAATAAATGAGCAAATTAAAAACCTTCGAATGAATCTTAGGTTTAATAGCTCGGCTCGGGCTTTTACCGAATCTCCAAACTTACCAATAGGTGAGTTTTTTATTGAAGACCTGTACGCTCAACTATCAAATTATCCTCACACCTTTCACGATTTCCATGCCGATGTATTTATAGATGAAAACAACTTTCGGATTATTGATTTTACAGGTATGATTGACAAAAGCGATTTTCGTTTTACTGGTAAATTAAAAAATTATAACCTATGGCTTAATGAAGGACTATTGGGCGACACGAAAATAGAATTTAATCTTACATCTACCCTGCTTCAATTGCAGGATGTTTTTTCGTACGGTGGCGAAAATTATGTACCTAAAGACTACCAATACGAAGAGTTTAAAGACTTAAAAGTTCATGGTTTTGCAGATTTTTATTTTAATAAAGGGCTGAAATCATCCGATGTGTACATTGATTTATTAGAGGCAAAAATGAAGATACACCCCCTGAATTTTGAAAAATTTAGTGGAAACCTGCATTTTGAAAACGAACGGCTGACTATAAAAAATCTTACCGGGAAATTGGGAAAAACCGAATTTACAGCCAATATGGGATACTACCTAGGGGAGGATACGACCATTCAAAAAAAGGAAGATTATTTTACACTTCATGCAAGTTATCTAAATTTTGACGAGCTCTTTACGTATAACCCGCCCCCATCTAATTATACCGTAACCCCTGCCGACCATGAAGCTGGTTTTAATATTTTTGATTTACCCTTTACAAACATGGCGTTTAATTTTGATATAAAGCATCTAAAATACCATCGCTATAAAATTGATAATTTCTATCTAAAATCGCGCATGAAACGTAACCACTATGTTTACATAGACACCATGTCGTTGAATGCCGCAGGAGGAAATGTATGGATTAAAGGCTATTTTAATGGGTCAAATCCTGACAATATTTACTTTAGTCCCAAAATAAGGGTAGAAAATTTAGACTTAGACAAGCTGCTGTTCAAGTTCGAAAACTTTGGGCAAGATCACCTTGTATCCGAAAATTTAAGTGGCCGCCTAAGTGGAAAACTTGCTGGCAAAATACACATGCATGCCGATATGGTGCCTATAATTGACGATTCGCAGATACAGTTAAAAATAGAAGTAGTGGATGGCTCTATTAAAAACTATGATGCTTTTGAGGCTTTATCAGCGTACTTTATAAATAAAAACCTCAAACTTGTTTTATTTGATACACTTCGCAACGAGCTAGATTTAAATAAAGGGCTTATGACCATCAAAAGGATGAATATTAACTCTACCCTTGGCTTTATTGAAGTATCTGGCAAACAAGATATGGACCTGAATATGGAGTATTACGTGCGCGTACCGTTAAAACTGATTACAAAATCCAGTATTCAAAAACTTTTTAAAAAGCAGAAAGAAGTTGACTCGAATCAAATTGACGAAATTGAATACCGAGACACTAGCAAACGTGTTCGGTTTCTTAATTTAAAAATTACTGGAATACCAGACGATTATAGAATTTCTTTGGATAAGGAGTAACGTGTTAACTTTCAAAAGGTTGTTCCTTTTATACCTTGTGAAACTTAACAGATAATCAACACTAAATTTACTAGCCTTTTAACTAACTTTATAATTGGCTTGAAATAATTAGTAGAATGAACAACAACCTTGTTCTTATTAGATGTAAGAGTTTATCTTTTTTACTACTCATTGGATTTATGGCACTTTCTCCATTAAACTCTAATGCCCAAGATTGGCTAACAGCCTATACGCATTCGGTTGATTTATATAACGAAGGGAATGCAACCAAAGCACTAGCCGAAGCCACAAGAAGTGAAACATTGTATAAAAAAAAATACGATGTAAATCATACTAATTATAGATCTATATTAAGGCAGTTGTCTGTTATAAATTACGATTTATATTTAATAAAAGAGGGGATAAACTATGCAAACCAAGAGGTAAACTCTTGGAGAAAAGCAGTAAGCGTAAACGAGGTAAGCTATATAGATGCCTTAGATATTTTGGGTGTTCTGTACTCGGCAAACGAACAGTATGACTCTGCAATTATTGTTTTGCAAGAAGCTATTAACCTTGCGGCCACCATAACAGATTATGATAAAATTGAAAAAGCCATTAAGGAAAGTCATTTGGCAGAAGCGTTGTATGGCAGTGGCGATTTGAAACAATCATATACTCAGCTTAAATCAGCTTTGGCCATTTTAGAGCAATCGGAGGAATTGCCCGCAGAATACCTTTCTTTTTGCTACACTTTTGGCAAAACGTGCATAGCTATAAAAGAGTATAAAGCAGGTATTCAATATTTAGGTATCATGTTAGCAAATTACCCTGCCGAATATAACCAAAACCCCGAAGTGATTGATGCGCTGATTGAACTTGGAAAAGCAGAAACGGAGCTAACGGAGTATAAGAAGGGCGAGGATTATTATAATTTGGCTCTTAGTAGAATTTCTAACACTAACTCCAATGAATACATTAGCACATCAAAATTATTGGCTAGCAATTTAGAAAGGCAAGGAAAGCATGAGGAAGCAGAACTCATCTTAAAAAATATCGGAAGTGATTTGGCGAAAGGAAGCAATCAATCCGCTTTATTATTAGCGAATCAGGCCACCATTTTATTAAATAGCGGAAAGGCTAATGAAGCGGTTCAGTTACTTGATAGTGCCATTTTAATTATTAAAAATAATCGCCCCATTGATAATAAAACCTTAGGTAATATTAGTTATAACACAGCCATTGCCTATCGTACGTTGGGTAATAAAGAAAAGGCCATTAGCCTTTATAAAGAAACGATTGCAACTTCTCCTGAAACATCGGTAGTTTATCAAAAAGCATTGATTGGCAGTGCCAAACTTTTAGTATCTATGGGGGAAAAGGGTCAAGCGGCTATACGTATTTCCAAGGTAAATTTATCTCAAAAAGAAGAATGGCGTAGTACCGAAATAGGCGGAATTTATAATGAATTGGCCTCCTATTACCAATCTCTTGGAGATTTTTCAACAGCAGCATCTTATTATAAAAAAGCATTATTGGCAGTGCCCGCAAAAACAAGCACACAATTATATACAAATATTGCGTTCAATTACATGTCGTTGTTGCAAGCTTCTGGCAAGTTTTCCGAAGCAGAAAACATGTTAAAAGCCATTGAAAGCAAGCTTAAAACGAATGAGCCCGAATTGCAATTTAAGTTTTTACAAAACACCGGAAACCTTTACCAAGCACAAGGCAATTTAAAAGAGGCCGAGAACCAATATTTAAAAGCATTAGAACTAGCAAAAACAAGCTTTGGTAAAACTAGCAAACAAGTTGCCGATATTTTATTAAGGCAAGCAACACTTGCCAAAGACCGAGGAGCTTATGAAATTTCAGAACCTTTATTTAAACAAGCACTATCATTAGTTGATTCTGATGGCTTAAATGCGGCAGTTATTTATAATAATTTAGGTATTCTTTATCAGCAAATGGGTAGGCTCGAAGATGCTCAAAAGCAGTTTAATGCTGCATTAAATATTTATCAACACAACACCTCGGCAAGCCCCATTGATTATATTTTAACGGAAGAGAATTTAGCAACTTTATATAGTTTAAAAGGCGATACAGAAAAAGCACTTTCGTTGCTTTCAGAAACGGCACGATTAAACAAATCAATATTTGGAGCAGAAAGTCCTAATTACGCAATTTCATTACATAATTATGCTTCTCTTCTACAAAAAGAGAAAAAAACAGCAGAAGCAAAGCCTCTTTTTTTAGAGGCGTTGGCTATTCAAAAAAAGAGTTTTGGCACACAGCATGTTTCTTATACAAATACCTTGCATAACCTTGCAATTTTGGCAGAAGATGAAAAAAAATATGTGTTAGCAGACAGCTTATTAAGCCTAGTGATTGAAATAAGAGCAACCCTTTTTGATAAAAATCACCCTTCTTATACTGCCGCATTATTTAGCAGAGCTGTTTTGGGGCAACAAATGAATAATTTTGATAAAGCTAAATTAGATTTTGATAACGTATCTTCTCTTTATCTAAACCAAATAGTACAATACTTTCCTAATTTAAGTGAACGTGAGAAAACGGCCTTTTATAAAAAAATAACTCCTGTATTTAATCGATATAAAGAATTTTTATTAGAGTATTATATCAATTTTAAAAAAGATGAAGCTGTTTTAGGACAACTTTATAACATTCAAATTGCTACTAAAGCAATATTACTAAATTCGGTTAATAAAACTCGAACTCGAATTATATCAAGCAATAATAAGGATTTAATTGCCCGTTTTACAGCGTGGCAATTACTAAAAAAGCAGCTTGCTATCTATTACACTTTTAGTAAAGCGAAGCTTTTAGAAGAAGGAATAACTATTGCCCACCTCGAAGAAACCATAAATTTAAAAGAGAAAGAATTATCATTAGCATCACAACTTTTTGCAGATGAGTTTGACAAAAAACAGGTGAGTTGGCAAGAGGTGAATTCAAAATTAACATCAGGTCAAGTAGCTATTGAATTAATTCGAATTGAACGTAATACAAATGATGAAACCGATTCGGTTACCTACATTGCACTCGCAATTAATCCTAGTTTTTCAAATCCCAAATTAGTGGTATTTGAAAATGGCAAGAAGCTAGAAAATAAATATTTGTATGGCTATACCAATTTTATTAAATATAAAAAAACCGATGTATTTAGCTATAATGTTTTTTGGAAACCATTGGCTTCAATAACCAAAGGCTATGAAACAATTTTATTTTCCCCCGATGGTGTTTTTAATAAGGTAAACGCAAATTCACTTTATAATGTGGCAAGTAATACCTATCTCAATCAATTACAAAACGTGCATTATATAAGTTCTACCAAAGATTTGATTAAAGAAAAAAGAACAATACGTATTGATAAAAATGCCCTCTTAATTGCCGACCCATTTTACCCTAATAGTATAAATATCGCTTCAGTTAATAGGCAACGAAGTTATAATTTTGGAAAAATTGCGCAATTGCCAAGCACTAAAGTTGAAGTAAAACACATTGCGCAATTAATGGAAGAAAAGGGGTGGGAGGTTAATGTTCTTTTAGAGAAAAAAGCTCAAAAACTAGCCATTACTCAAGCAAGTCCAACGTTGCTGCATGTAGCAGCACATGGGTTTTTTCTTGATTCTAAAAACATGCAAGTTCAAAGTCTAAAAAATCCACTTTTTAGGTCGGGGTTATTATTGGCTGGTGCCGGAGATAGCAATGTAAAAATAGATATTGATGGGGTTTTAACGGCATACGAAGTAATGAATATGAACCTTGACCAAACGGAGCTAGTAGTGTTATCTGCCTGCGAAACAGCATTAGGAGATGTGCAAAATGGAGAAGGAGTTTATGGGCTGCAACGAGCTTTTATAGTGGCAGGTGCCAATACACTTATTATGAGTTTATGGAAAGTAGATGATACAGCCACCCAACAATTAATGTCGGCCTTTTATACGTATTGGCTTAATGGAACAGAAAAGCATAAGGCATTGCAAAAAGCACAATTAGACTTACAAAAAGAGTATGATTTTCCCTATTATTGGGGAGCTTTTATAATGATTGGAATATGACCTCACTATTTAACTACCTTTTTATACTTTGGAGTTTGCTCATTGGCAGTATTACCTTGCTTGCACAAGATAGCCTCATGCACCAAGTACCAGCAAAAGGGCTTAACACTCCTGATTTTGTAGAATATGCACCCACCATTAGTGCCGATGGAAAAACCATGGTTTTTCAGTCTAACCGAGGGGATGGAACAAAATATAATTTATATGAATCTAAGTTAGGTAAAGATGGGGTATGGTCTAACCCTATTTCTTTGGATCGTATTAATAATTTTGGAGCAAGTAATGATCTTATTGGAGGACCATCATTGAGTTTTGATGGCAATTTTCTTTTATACTTTGCCTCATTTAATACTGGTTTTGGGCGAGAGGATATTTATTACTCTACACGAGAAGCAGATGGTTGGAGTGCACCCATTAATTTAGGAAAAATAGTAAATACGGCTGGTTATGAAGGATTTCCATCGATTTCAGCAGATTTTAAAACCCTTTATTTTGTAAAAGAACGCCCTTTGGATGAAATTACTAATAAGGTAGTAAGAAAAAATTTAACATTCCCGTATGCTATTTATACGTCAACAAGAAATGTAGATGGGGTATGGTCAATACCCAAAGAGCTGTCATCAACTATTAACCTTTATTCTTCAAAAGCACCACGCATAATGGCGGATAATAAAACACTTATATTTTCTGCTATTAGGTCAGAAGAAAAGTTAGACTATGACCTATTTCAATCACAAAAAAATATTTTAGGAGAATGGGGTTTACCCGTTAATTTGGGGTTTGTAAACACACCCAAAAGCGATCAGTTTTCATGCATTTCTGCTTCGGGCGATTTAATGTATTTTGCGTATGCTTCAAAGGATATTTACACCGTTGAGATACCTGTAAAGTATCGGCAGTTTATAAATAATGTGGTTACAGGTAGCATTACCGATCAAGATTCAGGCAATGGCATAGAAACAGAAATTATAATTACCGATGCGCGAACTACCAAAGAAGTAATGCGCTCTAAAAGTAGCCCTGCCGATGGCAAATACACCTTGGTACTTTCCGCAGGCCGAAATTATAATATGGAGTTTAAGGCTTCGGGCTATTCAACGTATGCCGCTAATTATGATTTAAGAAGCACAAAAAAATACAAAGAGTATCATCAAGATATTCAACTTTTTACATCAGCAAAATTAACCTTAACCGTTAGCGATGTGGAATTGTTTGAAGCCTTAGAGGCAGATGTAAAATATAAAGAACAAGGAACAAGCTCGTTTTTGCAAGAAGTAAAAACAAGCAAAAAAGACGGGCGACTCGTGTTGAATATGCCATTAGGAAAAGTGTATGAAGTGTTTATTAGTGCCCCCAATTTTAAAGGTGCATCATTTCCACTCGACTTATCAGGGCTTATTATTTATAGAGCCTATGAAAAAGACCTTGAATTACAACCAGAAAAAATCCGCATTTTCTTAGATATTGCAGATATTAAAAATAACAGCAAAATAAGGTCAAAGATTATTATACGAAATAAATCAAGAGACGAAGTAATAGAAGCCTACGGAAACGAATTTGTAGAATTACGAGCTGGCGATCGGTACGAAATAGAATCTACAAGCAGTAATGGGTATGCCTTTAATTCTACTTCTATTGATTTAACAGATGGAGGGCAGCAAGCCAACACTAAAGTGGGCATGAAACTAACCAAGTTAGAAAAAGATGCCAAGCTCACATTAAAGAATATCAATTTTGAATCTAACTCCGTTTTATTATCTAAAAGCTCTTATATTGAATTGCAAAGAGTAGTAAAATTAATGATTGAAAATCCAACCCTAAAGGTGGAGATTGCGGCACATACCGATGACGTTGGTTCTGCACGTTACAATAATATATTATCTAATAAAAGGGCCAAAAGTGTGGTGGATTATTTGATTGATAATCAAGTGGCATCTACTAAATTTCAAGCCAAAGGCTATGGAGAGTCGGTGCCACTTGTTGTAAATGATACAGATAATAATCGAGCAAAAAACAGAAGAGTAGAACTTAAAATAATTGCTATAAATTGAAAAAAATAATTTACATATTAATTTTTTGTGTATCGCTTAAAAGTGCAGCGCAAACCATAAAATATAAAGATGTAGTTATAATTATCGAAGGCACCTCGGATGAATACAAAATGGATGTACTCTCTGCCTTTTTAGCAAAAAATTTAGATCACCCAGCCGCCAACTTACGCATTGCCGATTTATATATAAAAAAAATGCAGGCTACCGATCCATTAATTGAGTATGAAAAAATACAAGCGTTAGCAAAACGGGCACAGCAAAAATTATTTAAAGCGAGGTTATTAATAAATGAGAAAGAGGTTAAAAAACGTCAGGATTATTATAAATGGGTGGCCAAAAAACAGCAAGTGTCGCAGGTTTCATTTGCCCTTGTAAAACAAGAATTAAAAAGTGGAGAAAAGGAAGTAGATAACCTATTGAATAGCCTCCCTGCTGTTTATAATGCGTTTACCAATTCGGTAGATTTTTATGACAAGGCCGTTAAAAATTTTGCAAACATATCTAACAACTACCCAAGCTTAAAAAATCTTTACTTATTATACGATAATGATAAACTTGACCAACCGTTTTCGCAGCTTAAATTAGATTACGATTCTTCCCTATTTTACTTCGGTATTTATAAGTCGATGACAGACACCTTCGCCCTTAAAGGGTATAATCAATCCTTAAAAATTAAGCCTATTAATGTGTTTAGATACGATGGGCTAGTTACCCAAATAAATTTTTTAAAAAACGATGTACACATGTGGAATTATGGTGCTTGGGCAGATACCGTTAGAAAAGTAATTGAGGGAGATATTAAGGAGCTAAGAGATTTATTAATTACCAATGAACAACGCCAAAACAAGGCATTAGAAAAACTAAAAACCGCCTCAAATACAAAAGATATTAAACCCGTTAAAGTAGATAAGTCCCTTGTGTTTAATCTGTTAAGATTTGATTATAATAATCCTATAGTGCCTTTGTTAAAGTACAAAGAATCGAAGCAACGTTTATTAATTGAAGATGGCAACAGCACTTACTTTGATACTGCCCATATTGAAATTGAGCGTAAGCTACAGTTTTATACCAACATGGTCTATCAAATTAAGGAGGCCGATAGCATAGCGGCACAATTTAAAAATAGATTTAATGCCATTAGAATGGCGAAATACAACTCTTTTTTAAACGATTATTATGGGGGTATAGATGGAAGCAGCCAATATATAGCATCTGAAAAAAACGCACTTAGAAAAGAGCTTGCTATTTATGGCCAGTTATTGCAAGAAGGAGTAGAATCAATAAAACCAATCGACTCCATTGGTAAATCTGTACGGTATCGAAAAGTAAATTTTCCGTTACAAATTGTAACGCTTGATAGTGCTTTACTAGCAACAGGCGTGCCGTTTACCACCACAATATTAAAAGCACCTGAAGGCGGTTATTACATAGCAGGCCAATATAAACCCAATAAGAAAATAAGAAATACCAAGGTGTATTTAATAAAGCTTACAGCTTCTAAAAAAATGAGCTGGTTTAGAAATTACGATGTTAAAATAGATAGTCTCGTATTTGATAGCAATAATTATTTAGCAGACCTAACGTTAACCAATGAAGGAGTTGCTTTTTTAATTAGATCAGAACACCTAACTAAGCCAACTACAGCCACCACCTTGTTTAATATACTATCGGATGGCAGCCTAAAAATGGCGCAACGATTAAACACAAGTTTATACCCACGAGGATTAATTTATAACCAAGCGCAAAATAGCTTTGTTGTTTGCACCAATGGCGAAAATAAAAAAATAGAAGCCAATGCAAAAAATAAGCTTGAGCTCCAAACCTATAATAGTTTAGGTGAGCTAAGTTGGACTTACTCAGAAATTAATACAGGGGCATTTTTGGGAATGCTTAAAACGGAGGAGGGCTATGTGATTGCTAGAAATTATAATGCCATCAGTACTCCTAAAATCCTGCTCACCAAGGTTGATTTTGCAGGATTAAAGCAACAAGAAAAATTAATAGAAGTTAAAAAATCGGATCGTATTACTAACATGTATAAGCTCAACGATGCCAGCATTCATTTGCTAGGTAATGGTGCCTACCAGATGATAAATGCAAGATTAGAAAAAGTGTATCCTTAACTCGATTTTCTATTGCCTAGCCTTATCCCGAACTCAAATTTAGGAGCACTTACTTAAACAAAAAAACCTCTGTTGGCTTTATAGGTGTTAGCCGCTTGCTTTTTGTTATTCCATCATACGTTACATGTACCAGTATATTTTGGTCATTGTACATTTCAAAAAAAATAGTATTAGTAACACTCAATCTTGTCATTTTTTTAACACCATAATACTCAATATAGCACCAAAGTGCATCGTCTTCAATTTCATGACCCAAGTATTTGCGTTTTTTTTGCTTACCATCAACCGTAATTATTAAACGTGATGTAATATAATGTTGAATAAGCGAATCTCTAAGCTGGTAATTTTTTGGATTCATAACATCTAATCGAACATTATATACCTTATTCAATGTTTCTTCCAAATCATCTAAAAACACCCGATTAGAAACCTGAAGCACCTTTTTTTTCTCATCGTGCTCTATTTCGCACACGGCAACATGAAAAGGATGACCCCAGCTACTAGCGAAAAAAATAATAATGCTTATGAAAATAGACATTTATAAAAATTTGATTATACAAACGGTTAATAAAACTCAAAATTAAGCATTAATTTTACGACTTTTAAGAAGAAACGTGTTGGATACTTTTAGACTATATTATCAGTTAGGAATGGAGCATATCCTTGATATAAGGGGGTACGATCATATTCTTTTTATAGTGGCACTAACAACCATTTATCAGTTTAAAGATTGGAAACGTGTTTTAATTTTGGTAACGGCTTTTACCATTGGTCATTCTATTACACTGGCTCTAGCAACTTTGCAAATTATTAAATTCAATTCTAATTTAATAGAATTTGTAATTCCTGTCACTATTTTTTTTACGGCAGTAACTAACCTTCTTAGAAAAAGAGCCGAAAGAAGCACAAAAAAGATACAATTGAATTATTGGTTGGCATTGTTTTTTGGGCTTGTGCACGGCATGGGCTTTTCAAACTATTTAAGAAGCCTTTTAGGAACTGATAAAACCATTTTTACCCAACTTTTAGCATTTAATATAGGGTTAGAAGTAGGTCAGGTAATAATTGTACTCTCT
Organism: uncultured Roseivirgaceae bacterium; assembly: GCA_964524405.1. Lineage (GTDB taxonomy): Bacteria > Bacteroidota > Bacteroidia > Cytophagales > Cyclobacteriaceae > JAKISE01. Next base: position 4,884 of record CAZGDC010000027.1, on the reverse strand, counting down.
TTTATGCTTTTATCCTTTTTATTTGTAGATATTTTAAGGGTAACTAAACGAGATTGGAAACTAGTCATTTCCTCTGGAGTGGCTGCAATTGCCACCACATTAATGATAGAAACTAAATTTTGGTAAGAAATAATAACTTATAATAATAATGAAACGAATAATCCTACTAATTACATTATTGACAGCTGCGGTATTGGGCAATGCCCAAGAAAAGAGCAGCTGGCAAGGAAAATTTGAGCAATTAGGCACCGCATTACCAACTCCTAATTCTTACAGAACAGCATCAGGTGCTCCAGGCGAAGCCTATTGGCAGCAGAAAGCAGATTATAAAATTAAAGTAATTTTAAATGAAGATAAACAGACTATTACAGGTTCTGAAACCATTACTTACTTTAATAATAGCCAAGATAACCTCACCTATTTATGGGTGCAGCTCGATCAAAACATGAGAGCAAAAACTTCGCAAACACCAAAAATGGCAGCATCTTCTTTAAGATCTGATTCTATTTCCGGCAAAGTTTTGCAACAATATGTACTCTACGATTACGATTATGATGGAGGATTTAAACTAACGGCTGTAAAAGATGCTAACGGAAACGATTTAAGCTATGTGATAAATAATACGATGATGCGCATCAATTTATCAGAAGCCTTAAAGCCAGGCCAAAATATTTCGTTCTCTATCGATTGGTGGTATAACCTTAATGACCGTATGTCAATGGGAGGGCGAAGTGGTTACGAATACTTTCCTAAAGATGATAATTATCTTTTTACCATTGCACAGTGGTTTCCTCGCATGGCCGTATATAGCGATGTAGAAGGTTGGCAAAACAAACAATTTATAGGGAGAGGCGAATTTGCCTTAGTCTTTGGAGATTACGATGTGGAGATTACCGTACCTTCCGATCATATTGTTGCCTCTACAGGCGCCTTACAAAACCCCAATAAAGTGCTTACCGATACAGAGCAAGAACGATTTGAGAAAGCAAAAAACTCTGAAAAAATAATTATAATTGTTACACAAGACGAGGCCATTCTAAAAGAAAAAGCGAAATCAACTAAAAATAGCACCTGGCATTTTAAGGCCGAAAACGTAAGAGACTTTGCTTTTGCCTCTTCTCGTAAATTTATTTGGGATGCTCAAATGGTAAATGTTAACGGTAAAAAACCATTGGCAATGTCATACTACCCAAAAGAAGGAAATCCACTTTGGGAAAAAGAATCTACCAAAGCCGTAGCGCATACGCTAAGAACTTATTCACGTATGACTATTGACTACCCTTACCCCGTAGCCATTTCTGTTCACGCAGCCAGTATTGGTATGGAGTACCCAATGATTTGCTTCAACTTTGGTCGCCCAGCCGAAGATGGCACTTATTCGGATAGAAAAAAATGGGGAATGATTGGCGTAATTATTCATGAAGTAGGGCATAATTTCTTTCCAATGATTATTAATTCAGATGAGCGTCAGTGGACTTGGATGGACGAAGGACTAAACACGTTTGTACAAACTGTTACGCAAAAAGAGAATTACCTTGATATGCCAAAGCGTAGAGGAGAGCCCAGTACAATCATTAGTTATATGAAAGGCGACCCTGATTACATTCGTCCAATTATGACCAACTCGGAGCAAATTATTCAGTTTGGAAATAACGCTTATGGAAAACCAGCAACGGCATTAACTATTTTAAGAGAAACCATTATGGGCGAAGAAGAATTTGACCACGCCTTTAAAGAATATGCTACACGTTGGGCATTTAAACACCCAGAACCTGCTGATTTTTTTAGAACCATGGAAGATGCCTCTGGGGTTGATTTAGATTGGTACTGGAAAGGATGGTTCTACACCATCGACAATGTAGAAATTGAGCTTAGCAATGTACGTTGGTTTAAAGTAAATACAGATTCTAAAGGAGTGGAAGGACAAAATCAGAGCGGAAAAATTAAAAATGGCAATACAGATGAAGAGGGCAATAATAATGACTTTTCAAACGGGCCCGAAAACTTGGTAATTACCGATACCCCCGATCGCTATTATGGTGAGTTTATGAACACGGTTGATGATGAAGCCATTCGTGAAAAAAATGCGAATAAGCATTTTTACGAACTAACTTTAAAAAATAATGGCGGATTGGTAATGCCCATTATTATCGAGTGGACTTATACAGATGGCACCAAGGAAATAGAAATGATTCCTGCGGAAATTTGGAGATCCAATGAAAGCAAAGTAACCAAGGTTTTTGCTAAAGATAAGCAAGTAGATAGTATCGTAATTGATCCTGAATTAAGAACTGCCGATGTAAATACGGATAATAACGTATTTCCAAAGCAAGAATCTAAATCAAGGCTAGAGGAATTTAAAAATAAATAATTAAACGTAATTGCGAGATTGGAGTTTAAAAAAACCAGCGTAGAAAGTGGACGATTTAAACGCTCCAAGGTCTCTTGCCAAGTTGAAATAGACCTCAATGGTAAGCACAAAGCAATAACGAATGTAAAAGTTAAAATTATGAGAATAGTAATAATCGCTTGTTTTATTGGATGGTCTTTTGTGGCAAATGCGCAAAATTGGCAAGGGAAATTTGAGCAGTTAGGCACCGAATTACCAACACCAAACGAATATCGTAATGCGGCTGGAGCACCAGGTGCAAAATATTGGCAGCAACAGGCTGATTACATTATTGACGTAACCATAGATGAAAATACGCTGAAACTAACAGGATCGGAACAAATAACTTACACCAATAATTCGCCCGATAAACTTTCTTATTTATGGGTGCAATTAGATCAGAATGTGCGCAAAAAAAATGCGTTAGGCACGCAAATAGGCTCACGTAGTATGCGCGATTCTATTACTGCAAAATCTATAATGCGCTATACCGATGACTATAATGGTTATGATGGCGGTTTTAAAATAGTAGCAGTAAAAGACGCACAAGGAAATGACCTAAGGCATACAATTGTTGAAACTATGATGCGGATAGATCTTCCAAAAGTGCTAGCCACTGGCAATACGTTTACATTCTCTATTGATTGGTGGTATAATATGTACGATCGTATGCTGGTTGGCGGTAGAGGTGGCTACGAGTATTTTCCTAAGGATGGCAACTATTCATTTACGTTAGCACAATGGTATCCTCGTATGGCAGTCTATGATGATGTAAACGGTTGGCAAAACAAGCAGTTTTTAGGCAATGGAGAGTTTGCCCTCCCATTTGGCAATTTTGAAGTAAATATAACCGTTCCTTCGGATCATATTGTGGGTGCCACTGGCTGGTTGCAAAACGAAAAAGAAGTATTAAATGAAAAGCAGTTAGAGCGTTTTAATCAAGCGCAACATTCGGAAGAAATAATATTTATCGTAACTGAAAAAGAAGCAAAGAAGAACGAAAAATCGAAAGAAACAGGCACTAAAACATGGCGTTTTAAAGCCGATGATGTAAGAGATTTTGCGTTTGCAACCTCTCGTAAATTTATTTGGGATGCCGTAGCCGTGCAATTAAAAAATCATACGCCACTAGCTATGTCGTTTTATCCTAAAGAAGGCAACCCACTTTGGGCCGACTATTCTACCCAAGCAGTAGCCAATACCTTACATTATTATTCTGAAAAAACCATTGATTATCCTTACCCAGTAGCCATATCCGTTCACGCTGCTAATCAAGGAATGGAGTACCCAATGATTTGCTTTAATTACGGCAGACCCGATGCAAAAGGGAAATATTCGCAACAAACATTAGAAGGAATGGTGGGCGTGATAGTACACGAAGTGGGGCATAATTTTTTTCCTATGATAATTAACTCTGATGAACGCCAATGGACTTGGATGGATGAAGGGCTTAATTCATTTATGGATAGATCTACTATTATAAAATACTACCCAAACTTTGACCATACATGGGGAAGCCCTCAAGGAATTACGAACTATATGAAGGGGAACCCCAATTATATTCGCCCAATAATGACCAACTCTGAGCAGATTAGGCAATTTGGATATAATGCGTATGGCAAGCCTTCAGCTGCACTTACTTTATTGCGCGAAACAATCATGGGGGAAGAGTTATTTGATATGGCTTTTAAAGAATATGCACAACGATGGGCCTTTAAACATCCCATGCCCGCTGATTTTTTTAGAACCATGGAAGATGCTTCTGCGGTTGATTTAGATTGGTTTTGGAGAGGATGGTTTTACTCCATTGACCACGTAGATATTGAATTGAGTAATGTACGTTGGTTTAAAACCAATACGGTTTCACAGGCGATTGAAGGGCAAAATCAATCAGGTAAAATTGAAAATGCTCATACCGATGAGGAGGGCAATAATATTGATTTCTCCAATGGACCAAATACACTAACAATTACCGATACGCCTGATCGTTATTACGGTGAGTTTAAAGCGAGAGTAGATGATAATGCCATTAAAGACTCTTATAGTAATAAGCATTTTTATGAGCTATCATTTAAAAATATAGGAGGGCTAGTTTCACCAATTATTATCGAGTGGACGTATGCCGATGGCACTAAAGAAGTAGAGCAAATTCCTGCTGAAATTTGGAGATCGAATGAACATGAGGCGAAAAAGGTATTTGTAAAAACAAAGGAAGTAGTAAACATTACCATCGACCCAAAACAAGGAACTGGAGATACTGAAACAGCTAATAATCACTTCCCTAAGCGAGAGAAAAAATCTAGATTAGAGGAGTTTAAAGAGGGGCATTAGCCTCTAATTCCATATTAACATTGAAATGCCGCATTAGATTGATTATTTTTCACACTCTCATCGTTAAAATAGTTCAACCTAATTATTACGACATCTCATAATTAAAATGGTATAATTAGCCCAAAAAATTATAGTAAAAAAAAGGGTGTGAAATATAAATTTCA
>CAZGDC010000026.1:9083-20714 GCA_964524405.1 uncultured Roseivirgaceae bacterium | reverse complement strand
AATCTAATGCGGCATCTCAATGTTAATATGGTATTAGTCCTACAAAAATCTAAGTTGTTTAAGAAAATTTTGCTAAAAGCTGACAGTATTCCTTAGGTCGAACTCAGGTTTTTAGGTTAAAGGTATTAATGGAATTTGAATGAAAACCCTTGAACCATTGCTGATTTTTGAGATTAAGTTTCCTGACAAAAATTTAATTCGCTGCTTAATATTAGAAACACCTTTGCTTTTTAACTCAGAGGTTTCGGCATTTTTTAAATCATAGCCTACTCCATTATCTGATAAGTAAATATGCAAAAAGTGCTTATAAAATGAGATTCGCAAATTAACTTCTGATGATTTTGAATGCTTAACCGTATTATTAAGAACTTCTTGAATAATACGATAAATACTAACCTCCTGACTTTGTACATACCTCATTTTACTATCAGGAGATTTTAAATAAATTTCTATAGGCGTATTTACAAAAAGTTCGTCAACCAATGCTCGAATGGCACCAAAGAGACCAAATTTCATAAGAACGTGAGGCATTAAATTATTAGCAATGGATCTGATAGATGTTCGAGCATTTTGCATTAATTCAAAAACATCATCTAAACTCTTGTCAATTTCTTTGTTTTGGTAAGACTCAGTAAGTGCTTCAAGATGGTTTAAATTAAAATATACGGCTGTTAAAATTTGACCAAGTCCATCATGCAATTCCATCGACATTCGTTGGCGCTCATTTTCTTGTCCAAAAATGATGGCTTCCGCACCAATTTTTTCTCTTTGCGAGACAAGCTCAAGTTTTTTCTTATTAGCTTTTTTTAATTTTTTTTCAAGCTTTACTTGCGTGCTCACATCCATTAAAATGCCAATCCGCTTTGCAATTTTACCATCAGGCCCTAAAACAGTTTCCCATTTGGTGTAAATATGCTTTACCTTATTAGTATCAGCCGTTCTTATTCTAAATGAAACAGGTTGATCATTATTTTCTAATTTTGTTGTTTTTATCTCTTTACCTAACGTTACATTAGGTAAATCATTTGGATGCACCAGTTTCAAAATTCCTTGTATAGTTCCGTCATAATCAGCAGATTCTAAACCTAGAATGCGATATATTTCATCTGAAATAATAAATTCATTGGTGCTAAAATTCCATTCAAAATTTCCTATTTTGGCTATACTTTCTGCATATCTCATGCGAGATTCACTCCTCTCAATGGCTTCTTCGTACGCTTTTTGCTTTGTAATATCTTGAATGCTCCAAAGTACCGCACTAGGCTTGTTTCTTGCATCTAATTTAACACGCCCATTTGCCAAAACATGCACTAATTCGTCCGCCTGATGCCCAAGCCTAAACTCCAATCTAAAAATCGAACGTTTACTAATTGCTTGCAAAGAGGCTCTATGAACTCGACCAATATCATTAGGATGAATAAGATTGACTAAATCATTAAAGAAAAAGGGATTAGAGTTGAAATTAGAAGCGTTAAGTTTTAATATTTTTTGAGCACCAGTTGAGCAAACTATTTCTTCGGATTTTATATCCATCTCAAAATAGCCAATTTGGGCTATTTCTTCCACCATAATTAACTGGTTTTTATTAAAACTTTTTTCCATACCATAAATCTATGAAAATGATTAATTTAGAACACTATTGTTTGTTAAAAACCAATTCAAATTCTAATCTCATTTTAGCCCTTTAAACAAATATCAAAAATAATTAATCAGGTAATGAGCAATAAACTTTCACAAAATTAATATTTTAGCCAAATGAAATTTATTTCAATTGTAAACCAAAAAGGAGGGACAGGAAAAACAACAACGGTTGCAAGTTTAGGTGCTGTGCTAGCTCAAAAAGGAAAAACCATACTGCTTATAGATTTAGATCCTCAAGGAAATTTAAGCTACTCGCTTGGAGTAAACGAATACAAGCATACCATAGGAGACGTTCTTATGGGCAATATTAATGCTAAAGAAGCCATTATTCATTTAAAAGAAGAAGGTCTTGACCTCATTCCATCATCCATCGATTTAGCCAATATCGAAATGTCGATGGCACAAATAGACGAGCGTGAATTACAACTAAAAAAAACATTGGTAGGGCTTAAAAAATACGACTATGTACTTATTGATTGTCCGCCCTCGTTTTCGTTACTTGCGGTTAATTCATTAACACTTTCAAACGAAGTAATTATTCCTATGCAAATGACCGCTCTAAGCCTTCAAGGGCTTGATTTGATTTATTCAACCATTGAGCAAATAAGGCAGAGTTTAAACCCAAAACTTAAAATAGTAGGAATATTGCCCGTAATGATTGATAAAAGGCGTAAATTAAGCAATGAGGTGTTGAGTTATATTGAAGATAATTTTGACATTAAACTATTTGAATCGGGAATTAGAAATAATGTAAGAGCAGCAGAAGCCCCCTCTTTTGGTAAGAGTATTATTTTGTATGCACCCAACTCCATTAGTGCTAAAGACTACCAAGTATTTGGAAATGAATTTTTGTTATTAAGTAAATAATATGGCATTAGGCAATAATTTAAAAGGAATTAAAAGGGATTCGCTCATTCCTACTAAAAAAGAAAGTAGTAGTAACCCCAAAGCTAAAAAAGCAATAAAGGCTACTAAAAGCAAAACAAAATTGGCAGTTAAAAAGCAAAACAAAGCCACCCTAAAAACAAAAGCCAATAGTATAGCAAAACCTAAGCAAAAGGTTGCGGATAAAATAAGTAATAAAATACCGGCTATAAATAAACCAAAAGAGGTCGCTATCATTAGTGAAGAACATATTTTGGTTGGAGGTAAATCAGATTCTCCTATTACTATTAAACTTCAACCTTCTCGAAGAAAAACAGTAAGAAAAACAAAACTAATATTAGAAGGGTCGCTAAGTTTATTGGAAGCCGAGCTTATTAAAAACGCACTAATGACTACCTTTGCAGCGTATGATGTTATTGACATTCAATTATTAAATATAACCCATCTAGATATTATTCCTGTTCAGTTATTCAAATTGTTCGTTCATTTTTATCCGGATAAAAAAGTAAAAATAGACTCCGATTTGCCATTTGACATGAAAATCATTTTAGAAAGAGCAGGCTTTGGGTTATTTATGTTTAAAGAAAAAGCTGCGTAATATGTCGAACACCTTATTAATAGTTGACGATTCTGAAAGTATTCGAGAACTCATTGGTAGCAACCTTACGGATGCTGGATATAATGTAATAAAAGCCATTGATGGATTAGATGGATTAGATAAACTAAACGCTGATATTAAATTAATAATAACCGATTTGAATATGCCTAAAATGGATGGAATTACAATGGTTAAAAACATACGTAAGAATCCTGATTATAAGCATTTGCCTATTATTATGGTAACTACAGAATCTCAGATTGAGAAAAAAAATGCAGCTCGCGAAGCAGGAGCCACCGCTTGGATGGTAAAACCATTTGAAGAAGATAAATTATTAGGAGTCGTTAAAAAATTCGTTCGCTAATGGAGAATATGAAAGCCGTTTACTTAGAAGAAGCCAGTGAGTTGCTCGGTAAACTTGAAGGAGCACTGCTTCAACTAGACGAAACGCCAGAGGAAAAAAGCATTATTGAAGAAGTATTTCGAATTATGCATACCTTAAAAGGGAACAGTAGCATGTTCGGATTTTTAAATATTGCTAATTTTATTCATAACCTCGAAACTGTTTACGATCTTATTAGAACTGGCAAACAGCAAGTATCCAAAGAACTCATTGATGTTACACTAGCTTCAATGGATCATATTAAACAAATCGTGAAAGATCACGAGTTGGATGATGAAGCTAATAAAAGCAGGCATGAAAATCTTACTGCTCAAATAATGGCCTATACTACTGAAACAGGAGACCATTTAGAAAAATTAAAACCTGAAGTTACCAATAAAGAGATTGAAGACAATGGGGAAAAAACTTATTATATTCATTTTAAGCCAGGCAAATCGGTTGTAAATGATGGCAATAATCCGCTATATTTAATTGATGAGCTATACTCACTTGGCGAATGTATTGCATTGCCATATACAGATGCAACCAAGAATATAGAGCAAGTTAATCCAACAGAATGTGTTACTGGTTGGAGTATTTTCTTGGTCTCTGATAAAACCGAAAACGAGATAAAAGAAGTATTCGTATTTGTAGAAGCAAATTCACTAATTACAGTGGAAGTGGTTGATGCCGCTAATTTATTAAAAAATGCCGCATTTAAAGAACTTATTACCAATACCACACTTACTAATGCCCCTTTCGATATTAAGGACTTTAAAGTTGACTCTATAACTTCAGTAGTAGAAAAGAAAGAAGAACCAAAGAAAAAAATACTAGCCAATAAAGTAAAAGAAGCAACCAAAGAAAAGAGCCAAAAACCCCAAGTAAAGGAAAAAGAAATTTCATCTATTCGAGTTTCATCCGATAAACTTGATGAGCTAATGAACTTAGTAAGTGAATTAATTACCACCCAAGCTGCTTTAAGCTTACATGCCAATAAAAAACCAGACGGGGAATTAGAAACAATTACTGAAAATGTTGAAAAATTATCGCGCCAATTAAGAGATATTGCATTTGGTATGACACTCGTGCCTATAAGTAATATGTTTGGCAGGTTTCAACGAATGATCCGAGATATTTCTACAGAATTAAATAAAGATATTACCTTTATAACAGAAGGAGGCGATACAGAACTTGACAAATCAATCATAGAAAGCCTTACTGATCCGCTCATGCATATTTTGCGCAATAGCCTCGACCATGGCATAGAGAGTAACGAGCAACGAGCAACGTTAGGTAAACCAAAAAAAGGAACCATTACACTTAGAGCGTATTACTCAGGCACTAATGTACATGTGGAAATAAAAGATGACGGGAAAGGAATAAATACCGAAATAATAAAAAGAAAAGCCATAGAAAAAGGAGTAATTGAAGAATCTGCCATTCTTTCTGAAAAAGAAGTTTTTAACCTCTTATTTCATGCTGGGTTTTCTACGGCCGAAGTGGTTACAGATGTTTCTGGCCGAGGGGTGGGAATGGATGTTGTACGAAGAAACATTGAGTCCCTCAGAGGCGAAATTGATATTGAATCCACGGTTGATGTTGGCACCACACTTACTATTTCATTGCCACTTACCCTTTCCATTATTGATGGATTGCTAGTTCACTTAGGCGAAGGCTCTTTTGTTATTCCATTAGCAGCCATTGATAAATGCTATACTTACCACAATGCAAAAGATGTAAACAAATTTACAGGCATTTTGGAACTAGACACCCATCAAATTCCTTACATCGATTTACGAGAAATTTTTGAAATTCAAGATAAAAAAGGAGCAGATTTGGCCAAACAAATTGTTATCGTAAATAATGGAAAAGGCAGAGTAGCACTTATTTGCGATCATATCGTTGGCGAGTACCAAGCCGTAATTAAACCATTAGGTGTTTATTTTAAAGAGCAAGACTATATTTCTGGCTCTACTATTTTAGGAGATGGCACCATAGCATTGGTTTTCGACACTAATCGCTTAATTAAAAAATATGTTGATACACGAGAAAATATAGTATTATCATGAGCGAAGTATCCATAAATTCAGATTACTTATCATTCGAAATAGATGATGAACTCTTTGGGATTAACCTACGAAATCTAAATAAGATTATCGAAAGTCCAGCGTTAACAAAAGTTCCTAAATCCTCAGATTTACTCGAAGGCATTATCTATCATAATAATGAATTACTCCCCATTATAAACTTTCAAAAATGGTTAAATCTACCCGATACCACCAAAGGTAATCGTGCCAATATTTTAGTAATCGAGCTCCAAACAGATGAAGAGTCTATTGAGGTAGGATTAATGGTAGATAAGGTATTAGAAGTTGTTCGTTTTGAGCAAGAACACATTGAAAAAGTACCCCAAGTAGGAAATCATAAAACCGATTATATTAAAGGCATAACTCGATACTTAGAACGGTTTATTATGCTCATTGATGTTGATAGCTTATTTACAGAAAAAGAGCTTTCTAGTATTAAAGAATCTAAAGATTCAAAAACAGAAACAATCTTAGAAGACCTCATTCAAGAAGAGAGCTTAGTTAATATTTACCTAACGTTTTCACTTGGCAAAGAAAAATTGGCCGTAGATGCCAATAAGGTGGTAGAAATACTTGACGTTGTAAAAATTACTCCAGTGCCTGGTTCAGGTTCATTATTAGCAGGAGTAATAAATATTAGAGGAAGTATTTTACCCGTAGTTGATGCTCGGTTAAAATTTAATATAGATATTTCAGATGAAAAATCAGACATCACTACCGTAATGGTAGTTGATGTAAACGTAAACGGAGAAGAAATACCTGTTGGTGCTATTGTTGACTCCGTTACGGATATTATTGAAATAATCGATAACGATATAAATAGTGCCGTAAGCCTAGACTTACCTTTTAATCCAGCCTACCTTAAAGGAGTAGCAAAGGTAAAAGATAGTTTTATACAGTTAATAAACGCTGACAAAGTGTTTGAATTAGAATTAGTAGAAAACAAACAAAGTAGTTATAATGATAAATCCATTCAGAAATTTAAAGATTAAAGCAAAACTATTAATTGGCTTTGCCATTTTAGTCTTCACTTTTATTGCCAGCTCTGCACTTGTTTATAATGCAGTTAATAATTCTCAAAACATTATCTCAAACCTGTATGCAGGTAAAGGAACAGATGTTGTGGTTTTAGGTGAATTTAACAATCTTATTACCAAATCGAAAGAATATACGTTTAACTGGGTATATGTGGGCACTAAAGAAGACACTAAAGTGCTGCTTATCGAAATTCATGATGTAAAATATTCAGCGTTAAAAACATCAATGGAATCGATGGCTAGCGACTGGTCGCAAAAAACGAGAGATACACTTACGGCCCTCATCGCTAATTTTGATGAAACAATGATGGCCCAGGCTTCGATAATGCAATCACTTTCTTCTTTTGAAAGCTATAACGACCCACTCACTATGTTCGAAACAGAAGATTTAATGGAATCCACCATTGCTCCTTCTACGGAACAGTTGAATAGCACATTAGAACGTCTTATCGCAATTAAATCTACCGAAGGCGCCACTCTTAAAGTAGTTGAAATTATTAACCAATCAAAAACAACGATTATTATATCGGCCATAGTGGTATTTATTTTGGCGGTAGTAATAGCACTTTTTATTGCTTCAAGTATTACTAAAAGAATTAACCATGCTATTGATACTATTAAAGCAATGGCCAATGGAGATTTAACTCAAAAAATCACCATTTCTAATAACGATGAGGTTGGCGAAATGATTAATCAGTTTTTAATAATGACGGATCGTTTAAAAGATGCCATGGGTCTAATCTTCGCAACATCCGACTCTATTCGTACTTCAAGTGCTAAAATTAAAGATAGCTCTAAACAAACTTCATTAGGAGCAACAGAGCAAGCAGCTTCGGCCGAAGAAGTAGCAGCCTCCATGGAAGAAATGTCGGCCAACATTCAACAAAATACAGAGAACGCACAGCAAACCGAAAAAATTGCCATTCAAGCATCTGATGATATTAAAGAAGGAAATTCTGCCGTAGCTCAAACAGTAGATTCCATGAAAACAATTGCTGATAAAATTTCTATTATAGAAGAGATTGCACGGCAAACCAACTTACTTGCCTTAAACGCTGCAGTTGAAGCTGCCCGAGCAGGAGAACATGGTAAAGGATTTGCCGTAGTGGCAGCCGAGGTTCGTAAACTAGCAGAACGTAGCCAAGAAGCTGCCAATGAAATTAACGACCTTACAAGCTCTAGTCTTAAAATATCTGAAAAAGCGGGTAATTTATTGGAGGCCATTGTGCCTAATATTGATAAAACAGCTCGACTAGTTCAAGAAATTACAGCCGCTAGTAAGGAGCAAAATTCTGGAGCCGAACAAGTTAATAATGCCCTACAAGAATTAAATAACGTGGTACAGCGAAATGCATCAGCCTCTGAAGAAATTGCTCATAATGCCGATGACTTAAGCAATAAAGGGAATCAGCTAAAAGATGCCATCTCATTCTTTAAAATTGATGATGCTGCTATACGAAAAGGACTTATTGCTACCAATAATATCTCAAAAAAAGCACCTGAAATGGCTAGCCAAACTACTGATAACTCATCTATAAGTAACACAAATGTGAAAATGGATATGTCGCAAAAAAACGAAGGTGTTGAGATAAATCTTGATGGGATGGACGATGCTTACGAAAAATTTTAAATTCTAGTTTATAGATGATTGAATCGAATGACGTACTTTATTCTAAGCTAACGCTTGCTCAATTTAAAAAACTGGGAGAGTTTATTCAGCAAAATTATGGCATTCAAATGCCCGATTCTAAAAAAGTGTTACTAGAAGGGCGACTTCAGAAAAGAATTAAACATAATAACTTAAACAATTTTACAGAATACATTGAGTATTTGTTTAGCGATAAAGGAAAAGCAAAAGAAGTTTCATTTTTTGTTGATGCAATATCCACTAATAAAACAGATTTTTATCGCGAACCTCATCACTTCGATTTCCTGAGAGAAACGTTTTTGCCCACATTTAGCGCGCATAATTCTCACTTAAAAATTTGGAGTGCAGCGGCATCCAGTGGCGAAGAGCCTTACACAGTTGCCATTGAGCTTTGCGAATTTATAGAAAAAAACCCAAACTTTTCTTATGAAATGCTAGGTACTGATATTTCTACTGAAATACTTCAGCGGGCATCAAAAGGAATTTATGATGAAAAAAGAATTGATATAATTCCATTACATATTAAAAAAAAATATTTTTTACGTAGTAAAAACAAAGAAAAAAGAACAGTAAAGGTTGCCCCGATTTTACAAAAAAATCTGAGATATAGAACCATTAATTTAACTATTCCGCTTGTAGGCATACCTAATGATTTTGACATGGTATTTTGCAGAAATGTATTAATTTATTTTAATAGAGAAATGCAAGAAAAAGTTATTAATGCCATTTGCGCTAAACTAAAACCAGGAGGATACTTGTTTTTAGGTCATTCTGAATCTACCACAGGCATAAAAGCCCCAGTAACGCAAATAGCTCCCACTATTTATAAACACACTCCTTAATTAAATTCTGCGATGAAAAAACGGACAGAAAAACAGATTATAGACGAGCTTAACCAGAGGGTTGAGCAAAATCGAATAGCAGTTAAAGAGCAAGAAAGGCTTATGGTCGAACTTGAGCAAGTGAACAAAAAATTAATGGCATCCGAGTCTGTTAAAACACAGTTCCTATCCAATATTAGAAATGAAATTAATAATCCATTATCTTCTGTTTTAGGTTTAGCCCATAAACTAAGTCAAAACCCAGGCGATTTAAATCAAGTTAAATATACTTCTAACTTAATTTACCAAGAAACCTTTAGCCTCGACTTTCAGTTACGCAATATCTTTATTGCGGCCGAATTAGAAGCAGGAGAACTTCAACCAGCATTTGGGAAAGTAGATGTAAAATCGGTTGCGCAAGGTGTTTTAGACAAGTTTCAACATTTAATTAAGCGAAAAGAATTAACCGTTGAGTTAAAATGTACAGAAAAGCTAACATTTACAACCGATTCGAGTATGTTAAGTTCCATCATCCGAAACTTAATATCAAATGGGATAGAGTATAATAAAGACAAAGGGAAATTAGTGCTTGAAATAAATGTAGAAGAGGAGAAAAAACTCAGTCTTAAAGTAATAGATTCAGGTGTAGGCATGCACGAAAAAGATTATGAAGTTATTTTTGATCGTTTTGTACAGTTAGAAACAGGCGTTACTAAAAGTTATTCAGGTCACGGCCTTGGGCTAACGGTTACCAAGGCACAAATTGAATTACTGCAAGGAAACGTACAGGTGGAGTGTATTATTGGCAAAGGGTGTAGTATTAGCGTTGTAATACCCATCGCAGAAATGGATGATATGCATACGTTTTCAGACGGTGGAAATGTTTTCTTTTTTGAGGATGATAATAGTGAAGAAGAGGTATTTTAATTGAATAACGCTTCTACCATATCGAAATACTATCTTTACCCTTCTGCATTGTTTTTTAATAAAGAAGGATATATGGTTACAACCGTACTAGGGTCTTGCGTGGCGGTATGCCTTTTTGATGGAAAAGAAAATATTGGAGGCATTAACCATTATATGCTTCCGTTTTGGAATGGTAAAGAACTAGCCTCTCCTAAATATGGTAATATTGCCATCGAGAGCCTTGTAAAAAAAATGGAACAATTGGGGAGTAAAAGAGAAAATCTTATTGCTAAAATTTTTGGAGGAGCCAATCAGTTAAGTCATACAATGGGTGTAGGGCAACGAAATATTAAAGTAGCCGAAGAAATTTTAGCCGAATTAAAAATCAAAATTGTTGCCAAAAGCCTTGGAGGACATAAAGGGAGAAAATTGAATTTTAATACGTCAACGGGCGAAGTATTTATGAAATACATTTCGAAGCAAGCATGAGTAAAAAAATCAGGGTTTTAATTGTAGATGATTCCGCCATTGTTCGCCAATCGCTTACGCACATTCTTTCGTCTGATCCCGAATTGGAAGTTGTAGGCACGGCCTCCGACCCATATATGGCCGTTGAACAAATTAAAAAGGTTGTTCCAGATGTAATTACGCTTGATGTAGAAATGCCGAAAATGGATGGCATTACATTTCTTAAAAAAATAATGTCGCAGCATCCTATTCCAGTTATCATAATTTCTAGCCTTACTTCAAAAGGAACAGAAACAGCACTAAGTGCGCTCGAATCTGGAGCAGTAGAAGTTGTTCTAAAACCAGAACTGCATACACCACAACAAATAAAAGAAGCCTCGATAATACTTATCGATAAGGTAAAGGCGGCTTCTCATGCCGTTATTCACCGCAGGCGATTGGTTTTAGCAAAAGCACCAAAATCTGTTAAGCCAAAACTTACAGCCGATGCCATGTTAAGTAAACCTAGCATTATCAGTTCAAGTTTACTTAAAACAACAGAAAAAATTGTGGCCGTTGGAGCTTCGACTGGAGGCACAGAAGCACTTAAAACATTTTTAGAATCCTTTTCTTTAGATAGCCCAGGTATTATAATTGTACAACATATGCCCGAGTTGTTTACCAAGCAATTTGCAGATAGGTTAAATGAACAGTGTAAAATTGCCGTAAAAGAAGCAAAAAATGGAGACTCCGTACTACGCGGACAAGCGTTAATATCGCCAGGTAATAAACACATGTTACTTAAAAGGAGTGGTGCCAGGTACTTTGTTGAAGTAACCGAGGGACCATTGGTTAATAGACATCGTCCTTCGGTTGATGTTTTATTTAGATCAGTTGCTAGATATGCTGGCAAAAATGCAGTAGGAGTAATTATGACAGGAATGGGAAATGATGGAGCCCAAGGCCTATTAGAAATGAAAAAAAGTGGCGCATTTACTATTGCACAAAACGAAAAAACTTGTATTGTCTTTGGAATGCCCAAAGAAGCTATTAAATTGAACGCTGTAGATAAAATAATGTCAATTTATTCCATTGCTTATGAGGTGCAGCATCAATGTAAAATACATAACGATATAGTATAAGCCTACGTATAAATACGTATAAAACAATACGTAT
>CAZGDC010000026.1:0-8983 GCA_964524405.1 uncultured Roseivirgaceae bacterium | reverse complement strand
TACGTATAAATACGTATAAAACAATACGTATTTATGCAAATAGTAAATCGAGGTAAAATTGTATAGAATCAATAAAAATTAATATCTATTTTTGATGTTAATTTAAAACCTAACAAAATATGAACAAGAGTGTATTAATTATAGACGATTCATTATATATGAGAACGCTAATTAATGCTGCATTAAGCGAAGAAGGCTATAATGTAGTAGGAATGGCTGGTGATGGCGAAACAGCTATTGAAATGGCATTAGAGCTAGAACCAGATGTAATTACGTTAGATAACGTATTGCCCGATATGATAGGCCTTGATATTTTAAAGGTATTAAAAGAAGAAGGAATTAAATCAACTATTATTATGATTAGCGCTGTTGGTCAACAATCAGTAGTTGATGAAGGCATGTCATTAGGTGCCGCAGATTATATTGTTAAACCTTTTACGCCAGATGGGCTAGTTGAAAAAATAAATAAAGCTTGTAGTAATTAATCGCTATCATTATGGATCAATTAAATAATATTGAAAATGATGTTGCCAAAGAAATTATCAATATAGGGTTAAGTAAGGCAGCAGATTCTCTTTCTTTCTTTTCTCAACAAAAAGTAATTATTAGAAGCTCTGAATTAATTTTTAAAAGTACCGATGAAGCTAAAGACTTATCTAAAAAAACAGGCACTCATATTTATGTACTTACCACCGAGATTATAGGCGATTTAAGTGGTGTTTGCAATTTAATATTTAATGAAAAAGAAGTAAATAAACTACTTAAAATAAGCTTGCCAGCTTCTATTTTAGAAGATAAAGAACAAAAAGCAATAATGTCTGATGCTATTTTAAAAGAAGCTGACAATATTATAAGTGCTTCTGTAATAACCCAGTTTTCCGATTTGTTAAAACTTAATATTCATGGAAGTGTTCCTGAATTGGATATTTTGTCTCAAAAAGAGGTAATGCCTTTTTTGCTTTCTAGAGCAAAAGAGAGCAAATATTATTTGCAAATAATGGCACAATTTCAAACAGAAGAAGTAGATTTCAGTCCAGAATTTATATGGTTCTTAGATGCTAAATTTATAGAGGGCATAAAAAAATTCGTAAAAGATGAATCTTGTTTAGATACGCTTAAAGAGCATTCGAATAAGTGATTATATTTGTAGAAGTTTAAAACTAATGAGTGAGGGGGAGGAAGAAACTTTGGAAGAAATTTTAAAAAAAATTAAGCAAGAAAATGAAATGCTTAAGATGAACGTTGAAGAGCTAACGGTAACCAATACACATTTAGTATCGGCAACTTGGCGAGAGCGTGAAATGAAACAAAAACTAGCAGCAACGCTAGAAGAGTTAACAGAAACTAAAAAAGTGGTAGATGCACAGCATAAAAGCATTACCGACAGCATCAATTATGCCCAACGCATTCAGCATGCAATTATTCCTACAGATGCAGAAATAGCGTCCTGTTTTAAAGAGTCATTTGTTTATTTTAAAGCCAAAGATATTGTGAGTGGCGACTTTCCATGGCTTTTTAAAAACGAAAAATATGTTTATATAGCCGTAGTTGATTGTACGGGTCATGGAGTGCCTGGTGCCATGATGTCGCTTATAGGAAATTTATTACTTAAAGACTTAGTGAGTAAAAAAGATATTGACCCAGCTACTTTATTATATAATTTGCATTGGGACGTGGTAAAAACCCTAAAACAAAATATCAAAGGTAATACAACAGCAGATGGAATGGATGTGGCCATGTGTAGAATTGATCTTGAATCGAACGAAGTGCAATACTCAGGCGCTCATAGGCCATTATACCACATAAGAAAAGGTGAATTAGAGCAGTATAAAGGCGATAAGTATCCTATTGGAGGCAACCAATACGAAGGGAAAAACTCCTTTAATAACCACATTATAAGCCTTGAAGAAGACGACCAAATCTATTTCTTTTCCGATGGGTTTCCCGATCAATTTGGAGGTCCAAAACAATTAAAATTTGGACCTAAAAGAACCAGAGAACTCTTATTAGCAAATACAAATAGTTCTATGGAAGAGCAACAGATAAAAACAAAAGAAGCATTTGAAACTTGGCAAGGAGATAATAGACAAATTGACGATGTATTATTAATTGGTATAAAATTTTAAGAGGCAGCAATGGAGAAATTTTCTAATTCAGAGTTTATGGATTTTGTGTACTCCGTACATGAAAATATGGTTGGCAATGATATTATGCTTATTTATGAAGGCGAGGTAAACCAAGACATAACGAAGACTTTTACCTCTATGACCCAAAGAAATTTGGAGGAAGGCGATACAAGCCTCCCCATTAAAAAAAGGGTTTATCATGTAATGGTAGAATGTCTTCAAAATATTGGCAAACACTCGGATAATGCAGATTCTGGCTTGCCAGAAACACCTGGCACAGGCATATTTATGGTAAGTAAATCTACCGATGGCTATTTTGTAGTTACAGGTAACCCTGTAGCCAATGAGAGGATTGCTGAAATTACTGAAATGATTGAAACAGTAAACAAAATGGACAAGGATGAAATTAAAGCTTATTATAAAAAGAAAATTCTTGAAAGCAGAATTTCTGATAAAGGAGGAGCTGGTTTAGGATTTATTGATATTGTAAAGAAAACAGGTAATAAAATAGAATTTCACTTTAGGAAAATTAACGATATTGCATCGTTTTTTATAATGAAAACCTATATTAATTAAAAATTAACATGGAAGCACTAATAATTGAAGCAACGGATGATACACCAAAAGTTGTATTAGACCCCTCAAACAATAATTTTGAGTTCTCTGGCAAATCATTGCCAGAAGATGTTACTACTTTTTATGGACCTGTAATGGAATGGCTCGATGGCTATGCAGCATCACCAAACGAAAAAACAGTAGTTATATTCAACTTAGTCTATTTTAATACGGCATCTTCAAAGCTTATTTTGGATATCCTTTTTAAGCTGGAAGAAATTTTTGAGGAAAACAATGACATTTCCATCGAATGGCACTACCAAGATGAAGACGAAGATATGGAAGAGGCAGGAGAAGAATATGGTGATTTATTAGAGATGCCTTTAGTGCTTAAAAGCTACGAATAAATACCTATTTTACGGCCCAAGATAAAATAGCTTAGTAAATGAGGTAAATAGCTATAATAAATACAATAAATCACTGTACCTTTGAATTATTAATAAACCCAAAAAAATGAAAAAGCTTGTTATTTTATTAGCCTTTATAGCTACCGCTGCCCTATTTGAATCTTGTACTTCCTACACTTGTCCTACTTATTCGTTAGAAAATGGGCAGGATAAGCCAGAAGAACTAGCGCAAGAAAATTTATAATTGGCTGTTATAATTGATTTTAGTCTGACAATAGAATCAATTATATTGCTAATTTAAAAAAATATGTTACTTCTATTCTAACCTAAATGAGCCCTTGGTGCGTTTAGTAAATGTCTTTTGCATTGGCTTTCCTCTATCAGTATTTTAAAAAAGAAATTGGGTCTAATAAAATTATTGTTAGGATTAACCCTGATAACTTAGAAGGTCTCGAATTATTAGTGTCTTCAGAAGGGAAAATTACCCTTACAGAACGATTATTCGACTCTGCCATTTATGACGACCTCAAATTTGATGAATTTAAAGAGTCGAGTCCACTAGAATTTAATTTATATCTATCAGGAACTGTAAAATAATTTTCATAATTATTAGATGTTTCCAAAATCAGCTTATCTTTGCATTGGCAAATCGGTACGACTAGCTCCTGTCAAACTCCCCCAGGTCCGGAAGGAAGCAAGGGTAGGCGGTTGTAGCAGTGCGATATTCGATTTGCTTTTTTTTATGTTCAATTTCTAACAATCAACTGCGTGAAATTTTTTATTGATACCGCTAACCTAAACGACATTCAAGAAGCTTATGATCTTGGAATACTTGACGGGGTTACTACAAATCCATCGTTAATGGCCAAAGAAGGCATTAAAGGAGCAACTAATATTATTGCTCATTATAAAGCCATTTGCGATATTGTAGATGACAACGTTAGCGCAGAAGTTATTGCTACCGATTTTAATGGTATGATAAAAGAAGGGGAGGCACTAGCGGCACTAAGCCCAAAAATTGTGGTAAAAATACCTATGATAAAAGAAGGGATTAAAGCCATTAAATACTTTTCAGATATAGGAATTCGCACGAATTGCACTTTGGTTTTTTCTGCAGGACAAGCAATTATGGCTGCCAAAGCAGGCGCTACTTATGTATCTCCTTTTATAGGCAGATTGGATGACGTAAGTCAAGATGGAACGGAATTAATTGAGCAAATTGTACATATTTATGATAACTATGAGTTTGAAACTCAAGTTTTAGCGGCCTCCGTAAGACATACCATGCACTTAATACAATGTGCTGAAATTGGAGCACATGTTGCCACCTGCCCATTAAAAGTTATAACGGGTTTATTAAATCACCCACTAACAGATAGTGGACTTAATACATTTTTAGAAGATTATAAAAAATCGCAGCAGTAGTTTCAAATTACGTTTGAAATGTACATTATAAAAATAAAAGGGAAGGCTAAAATACCTGATCATATACAACTTAGAGATGATGATTTTATCCTTATTGGGTATTTTAGAGCCGACCGACCATTACGAAATTTAGAGAAGTATAAGTTAGAACAGCACCAAGAATATTTGGAAAACCTAATAAATGAGCTACCTTTTGGAAAACTTACTAAATTAAGCCTCTAATGTCCTTTTCTTCAAACCCAATTGTTGCGTTAACTGATGTTAGCATTTTTCAAGAAAATGAAACAATACTAAGCAATATTAATTTTAACATACAAAAAGGAGAATTTGTTTATCTTGTAGGTAAAACAGGAAGCGGAAAATCTTCTCTGCTCAAAACCCTTTATGCCGACATTCCTTTAAGATTAGGTGATATCTCTATTGCTGATTTTAATTTAAAAAACATTAAATCGAAAGAAGTTCCTTACTTAAGAAGGAAGCTTGGTATTATATTTCAAGCTTTTGAACTATTTAACGATCGTACAGTAGCAGAAAATTTAGAGTTTGTAATGAAAGCTACTGGATGGAAAGATAAATCAAAAATAAAAAAGAAAACAGAAGAGGTATTAATGCAAGTAGGCCTTGGAGCTATAAGCACTAAAACACCTTACCAACTATCAGGTGGAGAACAGCAGCGTGTTGTTATTGCCAGAGCTCTGTTAAATGAACCTTCTATTTTATTAGCTGATGAGCCAACAGGAAATTTAGATCCAGAAGTATCACAAGGCATATTTGATTTATTTAAGCAAATAAATAATAGCGGAACAGCCGTTTTAATGGCTACGCATGATTTTAAACTATTAGAAGCAAACCCCAACCGAATCCTTACCTGTAGAGATGGAAAACTAACAGATAGCCAAGCGAATCAGTAGCTCGCATAATCATCTTTGCATTACCATAGCTCGATTTAATAGAAATAAACCGATTGCAGCTTTAGACTTATACCATTTCAATGTTAATATGGTATTATCTCCTAATATACCTTTATAACAACTAGGCTGATATTTTTCTCGTATTTGAGGATAATCAAAAGGCACACGGCCCATTTTTAGTGCGCAACAGGTCATATCAGCATCGATAGACGCTCCAATCCCTTTTTTAAAATTTAGCTCAATAGTACCATATTTTGCTTCAACACTATTTTTTTAAATTTTTCAGATATCCATTTAACACCCCATTAAAATAAACTTTTTTGATTTTATGTATTTTTGAAGTAGATTCAACTATTACAAACAAACGAAAATGTATCGTAAATGGCTTATATAATTAGTTTAGTACTTATTTCGAGCGTCATTTTTCTTATAATAGAGTATAGAAATCGAAATAAACTACAAACCCTAAAAAGGCAATTAGAATTAAACTGGGGTAAACCAAAGATTCAGAAGTATTATTGTTTTAACAGAATTGGAAAATATTTTATAAATAATAAACATCGTGAAAAAGCCTATCATATTATTTCAGATAATGAAGTAGCCGATCTCGATTTAGATGACTTATTCTTATTTGTGGATAGAACCAATTCAAGAATTGGACAGCAGTATTTATACTATAAATTGCGAACAGTTTTCGATCAAAATAGACTGCTTAAATTTGATTCACTCTCCAAATTGTTTACTCATAGCAAGGATTTACGAATTAAATGCCAGCTTCAACTTTCTAAACTTAATTCTGCTGAAGCTTACGATTTAGAGTCGTTGATAAACGAAGATCACCCTCGCAAACCTAGTTTGTGGCTAGCTTATATAATGGCTGCTGCATCAATTATAGCAATAGTGTTGAGCTTTTTTAAACCTATTATTATTATATCTATAATTCCGATTATGATTTATAATTGGATTACTCATTATAAAAATAAGCTAGTGGTAGATATGTATGTGAATGGAGTAGTACAGTTAAGAAAGAGCATGAAAGTAGCTCAAGTGCTTTTTTCCTATAAAGAAATTCAGCGTTTTTACGGGAGGGTTGATTTTTTTGAAAAAGTTAATTCGTTTAGCAAAAAAATAAAATTTATTGGGTTTGAGAAAGATGCAAGTAATGAATTTTCTGGAGTGGGGTGGACAATAATGGAATTGATTAAAATAGTATTTAATTTAGAGTATATTGTTTTCCATAGTTTTATTCATTCAGTTAATAAAGAAAGGGATAGCATAGACCAATTATTTTGCTTTATTGGAGAAGTGGATGCTGCTATTTCAGTGGCATCGGTAAAAGCAGGAACTCCTAAGGTTTGCGAACCCGATTTTATTGAAGGCAATGTTTTTTCTATAGAAAAAATGGTGCACCCTTTAATTCAAAATTGTACACCTAATAGTGTAGTTTTAGATGGAGAAAGTATGCTGTTAACGGGCTCTAATATGTCAGGAAAAACCACGTTTATTCGAATGGTAGCAATTAATAGTATATTGGCTCAAACACTACATATCTGCTTTGCAAAAAAGTATAAAGCACCATTTCTAAAAATATATTCTTCTATCAGAATTACAGATGATTTGTTGGATGACACCAGTTATTACTTAGAAGAAGTGAGTCGGGTAAAAACTTTAATAGGGGCTTCGAATGCGGATAAACCTTGTTTATTTATTTTAGATGAAATATTTAAAGGGACTAACACAATAGAGCGTATATCAGCAGGAAAAGCAATCCTCTCATATCTTAATAAAAAAAATCATTTTGTATTTGTTTCAACACACGATATTGAACTAACAGAATTGCTAAAAGAAGAAGGGTATAATTTATATCATTTTACCGAGAAAGTAATTAATGAAGATTTGTCTTTTGATTATACGTTAAATTCAGGGGCTCTTACTACACGAAACGCTATTAGAATTTTGAAACTTAACAAGTACCCTAATGAAATAATTGAAGAAGCTAGGGTGATAGAGAATACATACAACTAGTATATTGGCTTGTAATAGATTTTCCGTGCAGATATTTTAAGGTAATAGTGTTATTTGCCCACCACTTCAATTTCTACCCTTACATTATACCTTGCGTTGAGCGAGTGTTTGTCATAAATCATTTTTTTGCCTCCCCATCCTTTGGCTTCAAATCGAGCAGGGTCAATGCCATGGTCTTTTAAATAGGCACCTACAGCTTTAGCTCGTTCGAAGGAAAGCTCTTTAGCAGAGCCTATAATTTCTCTATGGTCTGCAGTAAGCTTAAAGTAATCAGTGCTGTTTCCGTCTTTTAAAGCAATAATTTTGCCTGCTGCATTGCCATTGGTATGCCCATGTATAATAATATGATCTTTAGGATTGTTGTTCAAAAATGCTACTACTTGGTCGAGTTCGTAGGCAGATTTTCCTTGCATAATGGCAGCATCTTTATAAAAGAATACTTGATATAAGGTTACAAATTGACCTTTTCTAATAGGAGTCATTTCAAATTTAACAAATGTGGTGTCGCCAAGGTTGTCAATAAAAATACTCATAGAGTCAATTATAGGTTCGTAATATTTAAAATCGAACGATTGCTTTTGCCATCCAATATCATTCGAAGAAACTTGAATCATCTTAGAAGCGCTAGTGGGTTCTTTTAATGCAAACGATCCTTGTGAAGGAGCTGTAGCAACTAATTTTTTTCTAGCCAAATCAATCACATTAAAATCTATAACTACTGGCTTGCCTGTTTGAGCATCATAGGCTTCAATGTATAAATAGGTTTTACCTTGATGAGAAACCGGAGTTGCTACGGATGTCGTATCTTTTTCCACTGTATCAAGTACTATTTCTGCTGCTGTTACTGAATCTTTTTTAATTACTTCAATCGCCTCTTTAGAGGTATTATCTTCTTTTATCTCTACTATTGGTACAGGTACGGGCGTAGCTTCTTCTGGCTCTATCCCTTCTGATTTGTATACATAAACCCAAGCCTTGTTTTCTCCAGTGCGTTCACGTTCCGATCTTATGGAGGCTATTGCTTCTGAGCGAGAAGAGTAACTTTTAGAATATACGAATAATAGGTTTTTAGAGGCAGAATATCCATAATTAGCTTCTATACCATTTGTTTTTAGGTGGTTTACATATTTTATGGCATAGCTTTCTGCTGATGGAGCATAAGCTGCCAATACCATAAAATAGCCAGATGTAAGTTCTTGAGGGGCATTTTTTGCCAACGTATTTGTAGCTAAACAAGCAAGAGCTATTGTAGCAAATAGTACTTTTTTCATAAATTAGGGTATTACAGTAACTCAAAATAACAAAATTTATTTCAATTAACCGTGCAGATTATTTTTAATCGCAGGGCGATAGCCCATTTGGTTTAATTTCCCGACACTTTGGGTCGGAAACAAGGTTGTTTGCAAAGCAAACGCCAACTAATACTCCGATGCCTCGGGCTAGTTTATTTAAGTAGAATGAGGTAGCATAGCGATGCTTAAACCAACTAAGGTCTGTTACAAAATTGGCAGGCAAAACAACAAGCATGAATAAT
>CAZGDC010000025.1:0-21507 GCA_964524405.1 uncultured Roseivirgaceae bacterium | reverse complement strand
TATTTTAATTTAGGGTATTTCTTAAACCAACTATTAATTTTTAATTGCACTACCCCTAATACCGCCTCTTTAAAAATGCCAGACGACATTTTGGAGGTTCCTTTGGTACGGTCGGTAAAAATAATGGGTACCTCTTTCAATTTAAACCCGTGCTTCCACGTTTTAAATTTCATTTCAATTTGAAAAGCATAGCCCACAAATTTTATGTTATCTAAATCTATGGTTTCGAGCACTTTTCGTTTAAAACATTTAAACCCTGCGGTGGTATCTTTAATGGGTATGCGTGTAATAAATTGCACGTATTTACTGGCAAAAAACGACATTAGCACCCGTGACATTGGCCAGTTTACCACGTTTACACCCGTAACATAACGAGAACCTATTGCCAAGTCATTTCCATCAATGGCGCATGAGTTATACAGTTTTATCAAATCATCTGGGTTATGCGAAAAATCTGCATCCATCTCAAATAGGTATTTATACCCTTTTTTGAGCCCCCATTTAAACCCTGCAATGTAAGCGGTGCCTAATCCGTGTTTGCCTTTTCGTTCTAAGATATGAACTCGACCTGAATTAGTTTCTATTTTATCTTTTACAATAGCAGCCGTTCCATCGGGCGAATTATCATCAACCACCAGTATATCAAACGACTGTTCAAGATGCAAAACAGCATCGATTATATCAGAGATGTTCTCTTTTTCGTTATAGGTGGGTATAATTACGAGTGCGTTGTTCAAAACAGTGTTTTATAAAGGGTCAAAAATAGAACCTTCGTAAAAAAATTAGCTATATTTATCAAATATTTATTGAAAATTGAAAATCGCAAACTCAAAGGCACTGCTAAAGAATAAATGCTTCGAATTTGACGCAGAAATTTTGTTTGTATTTGAGGCAAAAAACCTAAGCATAGCATAGCTATGGTTCTATTTTTTAACGAAAAAGACAGACAAAAGAGCTAGTCAAAAAGGAGTAGTTATTCTTTAACAGTGCCAAAGCATAGAATTACGAAATGAAAAGAATTACATCACTTGTAGCTTTAATTATAATTACTAATTTCCCTGTTTCTTGTAGTTTAGGATGTGGCCCTTTTGATACTCGACCCAATATCATTATTTCTATTAGCTCCAATATAGGTTCGGTGGTAGAAGGGGAATATTCTGAAACAATTTCAACTAATTTTAATGCAGCCGCTATTAGAGCAGTAGTTAACGAAACACAGAGAGTCGGTTGGAATAATAACTCTTATACTGGAATGTTAAATTTAGCTTATGCATGTAGTCCCCCTTCACCAAATATTCAAACATTAAGCTCAATTCAAATTACTTCTACTGAATCAGTATTTGCAGATGGAATTGAATTTAGAAGTGGCGATAATTTAGAAGTACTGTTTAAAGCTGTTAATCATAATTTTGAACAAAATGTGGTTGCATTTAACGATTCTCCCAAGAGGGGGATTTCTTTTGGAGGATTTGAAGGAGAGTCGATTGCCTTTCAATTAATATCACAACCTGACAATGCTTTATCACAGCAATTTACTTTTATCTTCACATTTGATGATGGGCTTGAATACCAAGTATTAACACCCCTATTTACCGTAGATTGATCTCATTACCTTTTATCAAAATTTTCTAAAATCTGACGGCTATTTATTTTAATTTTAGGCGTATCCAATTAGATTTGTAGCCTACTAAATAACATCATAGTGATCCGACCAAGCATTAAGAATGAAACCAGTAAATTACGCACCGTAGTGCTTGGATTGGCAGAAGACTTTGGAGGAGTACCGGCACTTGATAAAGCATACGACCCAAAATCAAAAGAGCATATAAAAAAGGGAACTTTCCCTTCTCAAAAGGATGTTCTAAAGCAAATGGCTGACCTTAAAAAAGTACTGCTAAAATATGATGTGGAGGTATTACATCCAGAGAATCGCATTGGATTAAATCAAATTTTTGCCAGAGATATTGGGTTTGTACTAAACGATATTTTTGTAGTACCTAATATTACCGAAAGCCGAAGAAAAGAAGTAGATGCAATTGCTTCTATCATTTCTCAAATTTCTCCTAAAAATGTATTAACGGCACCCAAAGAAGTGCGATTTGAAGGGGGAGACATTATGCCTTGGAACGAAGCACTCTTTGTGGGCTATTCTAAGCAATCTGATTTTGATCAATACATTGTAAGTAGAACCAATGAGGCAGGCGTTAAATTTCTAACAAAAAACTTTAATAATTACCGTGTAATTGCGGTGGAACTAGCCAAATCGGATGATGACGCCAAGCAAAATGCCTTGCATTTAGACTGCATTTTTCAACCCATTGGTGTTGATAAAGCCATCGTATTTAAAGAGGGATTTAAGTATGCATCCGATTATCAAAAAATTGAAGACTATTTTGGAGCAGATAACTTAATACAAATTACACGAGAAGAAATGTACGAAATGAATTCTAACGTTTTTTCGATTAGTCCAACCGTTATTATTTCAGATACCTCTTTTACTAGGCTAAATGGCATATTAAGAGGGCTAGACTTTACTGTGGAAGAAGTAGCGTATGGTGAAATAGCTAAAATGGAAGGCCTATTTAGGTGTTCTACTTTGCCTTTGATAAGAGCGTAATGAACGTTGAAAAATTGGGAGTTAAGAGTTGGAAGGTTGAAAATAGAAAATTCATTGTCTAACATTTTATGCATATAATGGCAAAGCAAATTACAAATAACATACTTATGATTCGTCCCGTTGCTTTTCGAATGAATGAGCAAACGGCAGTAAATAATTATTATCAAAAAGTACTTGATGGGCTTACCGCTAAAGAAATACAAACAAATGCGTTGCACGAATTCGATTCGCATGTTGAAAAACTAAAAATAATTGGCGTTAATGTAACAGTTATAAACGATACCGCAGACTTCTCTACTCCTGATTCCATTTTTCCTAATAATTGGGTTTCGTTTCACACAAATGGAAAAGTAGGTCTGTTTCCTATGTTTGCAAAAAATAGAAGGCAAGAGCGCAGGCAGGATATTTTAGATACGCTAATGGGTAAGGGTTTTGTTATTGACAAAATAATTGATATGACAAAGCACGAGCAAGAAGGTAAAAACCTAGAAGGAACAGGCAGCTTAATACTTGACAGAGCAAATAAATTAGTGTATGCAGCTATATCTGAACGCACAAACCAAGAAGTGTTGGATATTTTTTCAGTCCAGTTTGGCTACAAGCAAGTAGTTTTTAAAGCTAACCAAACAGTAAATGGGAAGCGACTCCCCATTTATCATACAAATGTAATGATGTGTGTAGCCGATAATTTTGCAATTATCTGTGCAGATAGCATCGATGATACATGGGAAAGAGAAAATGTTCTGAATTCGCTTTCTAATGTTGGCAAGGAGGTTATTAAAATTACCGAAGAGCAAGTGAACCGATTTGCAGGCAATATGTTGCAGGTGATTGGTGAAAACAATCAGTCTTACTTAATTATGTCAACGGCTGCATTTACAAGCTTAACAACAGAGCAAATTAGTAGCATCGAAAACTACTGCCCCATTGTGCATAGTTCGTTAGATACGATTGAAGCTTTGGGAGGAGGCAGTGCACGATGCATGATGGCTGAGGTTTTTTTGCCCAAAAATTAAAGGCAGGCTTTAGCAAAATCAGCAGGGTCTATATGAACACTTTGGTTTTGAGCAAAACGTAAGTATTCGCAAGCGCGCTCTTTTTGCCCCAGTACCAAATAAGACCGCCCTAGCTGAAATAGAACTTTTCCATTATAAGGGTCGTTTTTTAGAATAATAGTAAAATCTTTAATCGCTTGGGCATGGCTCCCAAGCTGCTGAAAAGAGACTCCCCTATTATAATAATAGCCAAGGTTATTGGGCTCATTTTCTAACAAATACGAGTACATTTTTTCTGCTTCCTCGTAGTTATAAAGTTGATTTAGATAAATAGGGGCAAGATAGCTGTAAATGGTATCCTTTATATTACTATAAGAAAGACTGTTAGTATAGGCATTAGCGGCTTCTTGATATTGCCCCATTTTTTCATAACCCACTCCTTTTAAAAAATACAATCTTGCAGACTCTGCTGAAGTAGGGTTATACGTAAGACCCATAACGGCATTATCAATCATGGCATGGTAAGAATTCATTTGCTGATTTAACTCTACAATTCGGATGGATGCCTCCACACTTTTTTCACCTAAATCTCTAACAGCTAAGCGGTAAAAGTTAAATGCACTTGTATAGTCTCTAGCCGTTTCGGCAAGTACTCCCTTTTTAAAATAATATTTTGATGAATAATTATCCATCGCTCGCATGCCTATCCAAATTAATAAGATGGTAAAGACAATAGCCGCAAGCCCTAAGAGTTTTATTTTGGTAGAATAAACCAAGTTTTCTCCAGACGAGGATTGAGATTTATTCCGAAAAGGCGACCTTCTTCTAGCCGTAACAGGGTTGCCCCAAGCACTATATGGAGGTGTTATAGGTCGCCTAGCACTCTGCTTTCGTTGGTCATAAAAGGCTCTTTTTTGTGGGTTAGAAAGCGTTCCATAGGCAATATTTATTTGTTTTATCAATGTATCATTTCCCGATTGGTTTACATCTGGATGATGCTTTTGAACCAATTTACGGTACGCAATTTTTATTTCACGCTGAGTTGCGCTTGAGGGCACATTAAGTACACTATAATAGAATTTTCCCATTTAATTAATTCTATATTTTTTACCAGGCAAAGCAATTATAACATTTTTAAACTCTAAGTTTAAAACAATTGAGGCTAGTTTACCTATTTGAATTTGAGATTTCCAACTAATCTCATCAATATGTAACTCTGTTTCTTCTAATAATTCTAGCACCATCCATTCCTCCTGCGAATAATCTTCTTTATTAATTGCCGGTGTTGTTTTAGGAGAAGCGTTATTTTCAATTTCCCAACCTAAATAGTCAGCTATATCCTTCCCTGAGCTCACCAATTGAGCAAGGTTATTTTTAATAATATTATTACAACCAACGGCATTTTTATTCTTTAAATTACCTGGAATCGCAAAAACCTCTCGGTCGTAATCGCGTGCTAAGTAGGCGGTAATTAGAGCACCTCCTTTTTCTCCAGCCTCCACTACAAGCGTAGCTTCAGAAAGGCCTGCTATAATCCGATTACGTTCTGGAAATTTGGAAGGTGACATTTTAATATGTGGAGGGTATTCAGTAAGTAACCCACCCGTAATAAGCATATTATCTGCTATTTTTTTATGAATATTAGGATAAACCTTTTCTATACCCGTGGCCATTATCCCATAGGTGGTAAGCTTATTAGCGAGGGCTTCTTTATGAGCTTCAATATCAATCCCATAGGCCAATCCTGAAATAATAATAGGATTATAAGGGGCGAGCTCTGCTATTATATTAGCCACATTTAACTTGCCTTCTTTCGAGGCATTTCTTGTGCCTACAATAGAAATATACCTTCTGTTTTTAGGAAGTAAATTTCCTTTTAAATAAATTATCGAAGGGCTATCGACCAATTGTTTAAGATAATTTGGATATGCATCATCTGTATAGAAAAGTAATTTAACGTTATGTTTTTTGCAGTATGCTAATGTATCCTCTGCTTTCTCAAATGCTTTTTTATTATCTAAAATACTTTTGGAGGCAACACTGCCAATGCCTGGGGTCTTTTCTAGCTTACCTTTAGTGCAATCGAAAATAGCTTGTGGAGAACCACAATAGCTAATTAATGATTTTATAGTAGTATCGCCAATACGAGGCAAAAAGGTAAGAGCAAGCTGGGCAAGCTTTGGGTCGGCCATTTTAAATTTGGCCTTTCAACTCTAACAGAAATTGCTTTACATTTTTTAATGACTCAATTGCGTCCATTTTATTTTGCAATTCTTCGGGGTTCTTTTTAAGCATTTCTTTAGCTCCATTGAGGGTAAATCCTCGGTCTTTTACTAAATGATAGATAAGTTTAAGACTTTCAACATCTGACTTTGTATATTGTCTATTGCCTTTTTTATTCTTTTTTGGATGTAGAATGGAGAATTCACTTTCCCAAAAACGGATAAGAGAAGTAGCTACACCAAAGTGTTCCGCCACCTCACCTATGGTGAAGTAAATTTTCTCTATTTCCTTTTCTACGTAGGGCATTTATTCTAATTATTTGTGAAGATAAAAAATATTCCCTAATTCATCAATAGAAATTTCACTTTCAGGCAAATCTTCTTCACTTAATTTTTTAATTAGTTTAATTACGTTGCTATTGGGGTCGGGTATGGGTACTCCTCGCCCAATTTGTTTGGCCGCAATTATAGTGCCTTCAATAAATTCGCCTTTAGCATTTATTTTTATTTTTATAATGGGTGCTAACCCATTATGGCCTCTTAAATTAAATCGGCCATAAGTACAAAAATTGCCTAAGCTATAGGCGATAAATCGCTTATTATACACTTCAATAGCACGTGGCACATGTGGGCCGTGGCCAAGAATCACATCTGCTCCGGCATCAATCATTATATGTGAAAACGCATGTACATTACCTCTATTTTCATTGTAAAAATATTCTCGCTTTTTAGTTACACGAGTGTGTTTACTGCCTTCGGCTCCGCCATGAAACGATACAATTATAATATCAACAAGAGAGTCGAGATGCATTATGGTAGATTTCGCAGCCTCTATATTATTAATGCTTGGTGTGCCCACATTAGGAGCAAAAGCTGCAAACCCATACTTCATGCCATCAATCATAAAAGTTGTAAATGGCTGATTAGTGTTACCTGCATAACTTATTTGTAAGCTGTCTAGTACTCTACTTGTATTATCTCTTCCTGCTGTGCCAAAATCGCCTGCGTGGTTGTTTGCTACACTTAATACATTAAAGCCTGCTTCTTTAATACGCACAGCCATATATTCCGGACTCCTAAATATATAGCAGGTTTTAGGATTTTTGCAATTTTTATGTTTGCCGCCTTCGTTTAGAATAACCCCTTCTAAATTTCCAAAAAGTATATCTCCTCCTTTTAATAAACTATCAATTTTGGTTAGTTGACCTCTTCCTTCATTGGGGGGTAAATAACTATCATTAGGGTAGTTGGTCCCTAGCATCATATCGCCAACCGCTGTTATAGTAATCGTATCTTTAAAAATACGATGCACAAATAGCTCAACAGAATCTTGCAGTGCAATAATTACGGTATCAATTAAAACGATTTCTGCAGGAATGGTGTCAGTCTTTATATCTACGTTTGATTGGGTTGCAATTTTTTGTGTTTTACACGAAAAAAAGATAGAAGAAATTAATAGAAGAAAAGGTAGCTTACGAATAATAATAGTTAGCATTGGCACAAATAAACAATAAATAGTAGAAAATAAGGGATGTAAATTAATCAGGTTAGGCAATAAATACTAGTCCATTGGAGCTTCATTTTCTTTGGCAAGTAACAGCATTTTTTCGTAAGCCTCAGGGTTTAGTTCCACTTGAAAATAACCAATAGGGTTTACTTGTTTTCCGTTATGTATTACTTCGTAATGCAGATGTACTCCAGCAGACCTGCCTGTATTGCCCATGTAGCCAATTAACTGACCACGCTTTACAACATCTCCTTCTTTTACGGCAAATCCATTACCTCTTCGTAAGTGCGCATAGCGCGTTTCGTACCCATTATTATGATTAATCATTATTTGGTTTCCAAACCCACCCATGGTCATTCGAGCCAATGTAACCGTTCCATCTGCCGTAGCATAAATAGGAGTTCCTCTACTGGCCATAAAATCAAAACCTCGGTGAGGCATCCATCTTTTAAGTACGGGGTTCATCCTCATACCATATTTAGTAGAAAGCCTCCTTAACTCTTTATAAGAAACAGGTTGTATGGCTGGCAAATGCGACCAGTTCCAATTTCGGTTTTCTGCGTATTTGGTAAGTGTATCAAACGATAATGCTTGGATTGAAAGTTGGGCTTTCAATTTTGCTATTTTCTTATACTGCTCAATAACTTGATTTTTAAAGATTAGGTTATTGATGGTTTCAGTATTTAAAATACCACTACCTCCAATACCTGCACTTCTTATTTCTGATGAAAGTGAGTCTAGTTCAAGAATTTCGCGCAAATCTTCGTCATCAATTTGCATGAATGCTAATGCGCTAAGTATATTTTTTTCTTCAATATCTAGGTATGCCCATTGCTGGTCGAGCAAATTGCGCTCAGCATTATAAGATAACTCTTTTGGAGTTGGATAATAGCTAAAAACTAATAATACCGAAGCTACTGCTACTATTGAAGCCATTGAAATATAGGCAAAAACCCGTAGAATCTTTCTTCCAAGAGAAACCTCTATTGCTTCGTATTTACACGAATTTTGATTGTATTGGTATTTGGTTAGGCTCATTAAGCAGTTCAGGTCTAACTAGAACAGCGTTCGAAGGTAGTGTATTTTTTTTGCATTATCCTAATGATTGGTTTTCACGAGAGGCTAAATCAAGTAATTTCTGATACTCTTCATCCGTAACGTCTTGTATTATAAACTGAATTGGATCAATTTTTTTACCATCTTTAATAATCTCATAATGGCAATGCGGAGCAGTTGAGCCCCCTGTGCTACCCACATATCCAATTAAATCGCCTCTTCTAACCTTTTCTCCTTTCTTAACAGTTATCATTTGCATATGAGCATATTTGGTAACGTAACCAAAGCCATGGTCAATCTCCACTTGGTTGCCATAACCCGTTTTACGATAACTATTAATGGCTTTTTTTACCTTACCAGCTCCAGTTGCATAAATAGGAGTTCCTCTAGGGGCAGAAAAATCTAACCCTGTATGCATTTTTTTGATTTTGTAAATGGGGTGAATTCTAAGACCAAAACCAGAGGCCAAGCGTGTTAATTCTTTATTATTAATGGGCTGAATGGCAGGAATGGAAGCAAGCATTTCCTCTTTATTTAATGCTAAATCAATAATTTCATCATACGACTTAGTTTGTACATACATTTGCCTTTTTAACTTATCCAAACGATTGAAATTATCAATAATAAGATCTTCTTGAATTAAATCTTTATTCAGTAAATCTTTGTACTTATTACTTCCGCCTGTACCTGCAGATCTTATACTTGCCGGAATAGGGTCTGCTTCAAAAATTAACCTATACACATTATCATCTCGCTCTCGAAGGTTTTGAAGCATGCCTTGCACATCTGTCATTTCATGATCTAAAATATCATAATGCAACTTGAGTTCCTCATTTTCTTTACGAAGCACAATTTCTTTTGGAGATTCAAAGTGTTCTGTAAAAACAAGTAGTATTCCAACAGCAATAATCAAGGATACTGTTAAAAAACCTAACAGGTTTAGAGCAACATCCCAAGCACTAGTAGATACACGCTCGTATTGGCATGTTTCGGTATTATAAATGTATTTTATTCTTGCCATTTAATTAGGCTTACGATATTTGTTCTAATAATTTTGCAGCTAACTAATCTGCAAAGGTAATAGAATAGAAGTTTAATGCATAGAGCTTTGATTATTAATAAGTTCTATGAAAGGAGGTTAAGTATGAATGCAACTGAAATAAGAAGTAAATTTTTACATTTTTTCGAACAAAAACAGCATAAAATTGTGCCATCTGCGCCTTTAGTTGTTAAAGATGATCCTACATTAATGTTTACCAATGCAGGAATGAACCCGTTTAAAGATTATTTTTTAGGAAATAAAAAGGCTGACTTCAAGCGAGTTGCAGATACTCAAAAATGTTTGCGTGTATCGGGTAAGCATAACGATTTAGAGGAAGTGGGTATTGACACCTACCACCATACCATGTTCGAAATGCTTGGCAACTGGTCTTTTGGCGATTATTTTAAAAAAGAAGCCATCGAATTTGCCTGGGAACTTTTAACGAAGGAGTTTAATTTGCCGAAAGAACGTTTATACGCTTCTTATTTTGGGGGTGATGCAACAGAAAAAATGGAAGCTGATAACGAAGCTAAATCGTTGTGGGCCGCCTATTTGCCCGAAGATAGAATATTGAGTGGCTCCAAAAGCGATAATTTTTGGGAAATGGGCGAAACAGGCCCTTGTGGGCCTTGCTCAGAACTGCATATTGATCTGCGACCACAGGCCGAAATTGACAAAATTGCTGGCAGAGATTTGGTCAACCAAGACCATCCTCAAGTAATCGAGATTTGGAACCTTGTTTTTATTCAGTTTAACAGGTTGGCAAATGGAAGTATAGAAAACTTGCCCAATAAACATATAGATACAGGCATGGGCTTTGAACGCTTGGTAAGAGCCATTCAAGGGAAAACCTCCAATTACGACACCGATATTTTTCAGCCCATGATTCAGCATTTGGCAAAAAAAGCAAATGTAACCTATGGCGAAAGCGAGCAAACGGATATTGCACTTCGCGTAATTGTAGATCACATTAGAGCCATTTCATTTGCCATTGCAGATGGACAACTACCTTCTAATAATGGAGCTGGGTATGTAATTCGCAGAATTTTAAGAAGAGCCGTTCGGTATGGGTTCCAGTTTTTAAATTTTAAAGAACCTTTTCTTGCAGAACTTTTACCTTTATTAGAAAATCAATTTGGAAACGTGTTTCCTGAAATAAAACAACAAGTTGAATTTATTAAAAAAGTAGTAACCGAAGAAGAAGCAGGGTTTTTAAGAACATTGGAATTAGGATTAAAAAGACTCAATACGCTCCAGGCAGAAATGTCTAAATCTGGCACTAACGTTATTAGTGGAAAAATAGCTTTTGAATTGTACGATACCTTTGGGTTTCCATTGGATTTAACCTCATTAATTGCCCGCGAAAGTGGGTTAAGTGTTGATGAGGGAGGGTTTAATGATGCAATGGCTGCTCAAAAAAGTAGATCAAAAGCAGACGCTGTTAAAGAAACAGGCGATTGGGTTGTGGTAAAAGAATCAGAATCCCCAGTCGAGTTTGTAGGATACGAGCAATTAACAAGCACTTCAAAAATATTGCGCTATCGAATTGTTAAGCAAAAAGGAAAAGATAAAATTCAGGTAGTGTTGGATAAAACCCCTTTTTATGCCGAAAGCGGTGGGCAAGTGGGGGATACAGGAGTGCTTATTTCAGTTAATGAAAAAGTAAAAATTGTTGACACTCAAAAAGAGAATGACTTAATTGTTCACTTTATAGATAAATTGCCTGAAAACCTTGAATGTAAATTTGAAGCAAAGGTTGATGCTTCTAAAAGATTAATGATTGTTAATAACCACTCCGCTACTCATTTAATGCATGCCGCATTGCGCAAGGTATTAGGAACTCATGTAGAACAAAGAGGCTCATTGGTTAATGAAAAGCAACTGCGGTTCGATTTTTCTCATTTTTCTAAATTAACAGAAGAAGAGATTAAGGAAATTGAACGCATTGTAAATGAGCATATTCGTAAAAATATAATACTTGACGAACAACGTAATGTACCTATTAAAGATGCAAAAAAAATGGGTGCAATGGCTTTGTTTGGAGAAAAGTATGGAGAAGCTGTTCGTGTAATAACCTTTAATAAAGATTATTCGGTAGAGCTATGTGGTGGTGTGCATGTGCCTAGTACTGGACAGATTGGCTTGTTTAAAATCATATCAGAATCGTCCACTGCCGCAGGCATTAGAAGAATTGAAGCAATTACTGCGAAAGAAGCAGCGCATTATATAATTACACAAGACAAGGTATTGGCTGATGTTAAAAAAATTCTTAAAAATCCTAAAGATATTGTTTCTGCATTACAGTTAATTGTTGATGAGAAACATAAACTAGTAAAGCAGTTAGCAGAAATTCAGAAGAATCAACTGCAAACATTAAAAGCAGAATTAAAAGCAAAAGCAAAACGTGGCGATGAAATGACCGTGATAATTGCAAAAGTTTCTTTACCAGATGCGGATGCATTAAAGCAACTAGCACATGATTTAAAGCGTGAAGAAAAATCAGCATTTATTGTACTGGCAGCAGATATTGCAGGCAAGCCTCAAATCGCAGTAGCCATTGAGGAAGAGCTTGTAAAAAATAAACAGCTACATGCAGGGGAAATTGTTCGAGATTTAGCAAAAAACATTAATGGTGGAGGTGGAGGACAACCCTTCTTTGCTACCGCTGGAGGGAGTAAGTTGGAGGGGTTAGAAGCCGTAATTATTAAAGCGAAAAATTTGCTTTAATAGCTTGTCATTTAAAGCACTTATCAGGTAAGCAAATTAAGTATCTTTGTATCTGAAAAATAAAATTAATAAATATTATATGAAATACTCAACCATTTTTTTTCTAGCTCTATTATCAATTTTAGGATGCTCAAACTCTAATAGTGAAGAAATTACTAACAAAGGGATAAAAATTAATGGAATAGTTGACAACCCTAAAGAGGGACTAATACTATTAAAGGCAATCACAAAAACGGCCTATGAAACCATAGATACAGTTGAATTAAAAGAAGACAAAACGTTTTCTTTTGTGTTTAATGGTAATCCAGGATTTTACCGGTTAGATTTTTTTGGCGCACAGGCCGTTACACTTATTTTGGATGAATCGGACATTGAATTACATGTTGATGGAACTGACCCTAGAGGAAAGTTTGAAGTAAAAGGGTCTAAAGAATATGACCAAATTACTAAATTTAATGAAACCCAACAGCAGGTTTTTGCCCCAAGAGAAAATGAAATTAACCAACGATTTGCGAGCGCAAAAGGAGCTGGAGATGAAGTGGGAGCTTCTAAAGCACAAGCCGATTATATGGAATTACTAGTTGAAAAAGAAAAATTGGCAATAGAAAACGTTAAAATTACAGGTCTCAACTTGGCTGTATTTCAGATAATAAGTGGGCTCGATAAAGACCGTAATTTCAAATTTGTGGATAGCATGGCGATGGAGTTGAGTAAAAAATATCCTGAAATGATTTTTATTCAAGATTTAGTGGCTCAAATGGAAAAAGCAAGAGCGACTGCTGTGGGGGTGGAAGCACCAGAAATAACATTACCTACGCCAGAAGGCGAAATATTAAAACTTTCGAGCCTACGAGGCCAAGTTGTTTTGGTCGATTTTTGGGCGCAATGGTGTAAGCCTTGCCGAATGGAGAATCCTAATGTAGTGGCTGCCTATCAAAAATTTAAAGACAAAGGCTTTACAGTCTATGGTGTTTCGTTAGATCGTACCAAAGAAAAATGGATGCAAGCCATTGCAGAAGACAACCTAACGTGGCATCATGTTTCCGACTTAAAGTATTTTAATTCTGTGGCTGCTCAAGCGTATGGTATTACAGGCATACCGTTTTCTATTTTAGTGGATAGAAATGGAATTATTGTAGCCAAAAATTTACGAGGTGCAGCCTTAGAAAAAGAATTGGAAAAAGTATTTGCTAGCGAGTAATACCATATTGACATTGAAATGGTATAAGAAGTTCAATCCCCGAAAGGGTTAATTTCGTAACAAGCCCTAAGTGCTGCTACTTGCCTTTCTTTTTTAAATAAGCCCTTGCTGCTTTATGTGCAGGATTTTTCCTGTTCGCATACTTTTTAATTCGTTTTAAATAGGCTTTCGATGCCGCTTTGTCGTTCTGTTTATCTGCAATTCTACCTAACCCCAAAAGTGCGTATAAAAAATAGCCGGTTTCGTAGGCTTCATTCTCTTCGCCAAAAGCTACAGCCCTGCTATAATAGTATGTTGCGCTATCCAACTCTTTTTGGTTTTCGTGCATTTGCCCAAGAAAAAAAGCAGCATACCTGCCAGAGGTTGCTTCATAACCCAAAAAAGAAGAATCAATTTTTGCAAGTAATTGCTTCGCCTCAGGCTTCAGTTTTACATAATTATGGGTAGAGTATAAATAGCGCACGTAATAACGATGAAAAATCGAGTTATTGGGGTAGGTATTATGTAAGTATTCGGCAATTCTTAATGCTTCAGAATAATTATTATACTCACTTGATAAAATGCGCATTAAAAAAACCTGCCCTTCTATACGTGTATAAAACGCAAAGTTGGATACCTCTTTTAATTGTTTTAATCCAAGTTCTTTATCTCCTTTCGGAAAAAACATCATAATAGGTTTAAGAAATCCATAGTTTTCCGGAATCCAAACGGAGTAAAAATTATACAATGCCTCTCCAAATAATAGCTCTGGACTTAAATATGATTCTTCTTTACTAATTTCAATATTATTTAAAGCAGACCTGCCTGCCGAAGCTGCTTTGCTCCAAGAACTGCGATTAGAGTAAAGCCTCCCTTTGAACCCATACGCTGCGGCAAGAAAAAAGGCGGCTTCAATTCTAGTATCATCATGTTCGAGCATTGGTTCGGCAATCGCAATTGTTTGATCCATATAGAACAAAAACTTAGCATCGTGTTGCTCATTTTCTTCATTAGGCATAATTTGCCACCAAGTATTTAACCCCATTAAAAAATAAGATATCGGGTGGTTTGGGTATCTAAAACGTAATTCGCGATAGAATATCTCCGATTCCTCAAAATCGAAATTATACATTGCATTTATGGCTGCTGTTGCATCTATCTGAATCCTTAAATCCGATAAAAGTAGCTTGGTACTATCCATTGGATTTTCGGCCTTCGCTAAAAATGATACAAGGATAAAAATAAGGGTGGCCGAATAACGCATGGTTCAAAAATATTGATTCTTTAAGAATATTAGAACAATAGCCAGAAGATTTATCGCTACTATTTTTAATCCTTTTGGTAATGCCTAAATTGCAAGTAATTTAAAATCACTATGGAACAAGCACTAAAACGACTACTTAGTATTAAAACAATCACCTTATTTATGGCACTTTCTTTAATAGCAATACTTATTTTATGGATAAGGATTCAGCTAGTAGAAAATGAAACCATCGCTTACCAAATAATGCAAGAACAAGGTCGTTTTGGTCTTTTTAGCTTGCTAAATTCTTTAAAATTCATGTCCATCCCTTTTGGTTATGCGTTTAAATTATCGGTAATAACATTTATTTTATGGACAGGTGCTTTTATGTTCGGTTATAAAATAAGTTTTGTTGAAATGTGTAAAATTGCTATCATTGGGGAGTTTGTTTTTATACTAGCCGAGTTTGCTAAAATTATTTGGCTTATTGCTACTCCACACGACATCACTATTTGGGATATAAAAGCCTTTTATCCTTTATCCTTAATGAGTTTGTTTGATATCAATAGCATACCAAAAAATTGGGTTTACCCCTTACAATCAATTAATTTATTTGAGCCGCTCCATTGGTTGGCTCTTGTTTATGGCATATATTATACGGCCCATAAAAAACTAGATTATTCTTACGCCATTGTTTTTACTACCTATGTGCCCATTTATTTTATATGGCTGATTTATTATGCTATTGTTTATAAGTAAAAGTTAAGACCACTCCGAAAACACATCCTAAAACCAATTCTTTTTATGAAAATTGTCTGTTTTTAGAGTGGTATCAGAGTTAAATTTTGTTAAATACTACAATTATTAATGTGGTTACAACGGATTTCGATAATTTCGCCCTCAGTTTATTAACTAATCTAAGCAAAACCGATTAAAAGTAACTCGATGAACTATAATAAAGTAAATAATATCACTGGTTGGATTGTTTTTATAATTGCTGCTACAACCTACTCCTTAACAGTTGAGCCAACTGCTGGTTTTTGGGACGTGGGCGAGTTTATAGCTGTTTCTTATAAATTAATGGTGCCACATCCTCCGGGCGCACCTTTGTTTTTATTAATGGGTAGAATGGTTTCCTTTTTAGCCATGGGTGATACACAAATGGTTGCTTTTTGGATTAATATGCTAAGTGCCATATCAGCCGCATTTGGCATATTATTTATGTTCTGGAGCATTACTTTAATCGGTCAAAAAATTCTGAAAGTAAAAGAGTCTGAAATTGATTTGGCACAATTATTAAAATTAATGGGTGCAGGTGTAGTTGGCTCTTTGGTTTATACATTTTCAGATAGCTATTGGTTTTCGGCTGTTGAAGGCGAGGTATATGCTATGTCATCCTTTT
This sequence comes from uncultured Roseivirgaceae bacterium, assembly GCA_964524405.1. Lineage (GTDB taxonomy): Bacteria > Bacteroidota > Bacteroidia > Cytophagales > Cyclobacteriaceae > JAKISE01. Next base: position 5,516 of record CAZGDC010000025.1, on the reverse strand, counting down.
TAACTGCATTTGTGGTATGGGCAATGCTTAAATGGGAACATATAAATGATGAAAGCAGAGCAAATAGATGGATAATTTTAATTGCTTATGTATTTGGTTTATCCATTGGGGTTCACTTATTAAACTTAGTAACCATACCTGTTTTAGGCCTTATATATTATTTTAAAAAGTACGAAAAAGTAACACAAAAAGGACTTATTTATACCTTACTAATAAGTGGTTCCATCATTATTTTAATCAATAATATTATAATACCTGGCCTCCCATCTTTTGCAGGATCATTAGAAATTTTCTTAGTAAACTCCATTGGTCTGCCTTTTGGAACTGGTATTGTTTTGGTAATTATTGGTGTTGTTGGAGGGTTAGTTTATGGCATTTATTATTCAAATAAAAATCAAAAAGAAATTCTTAACGTAGCGTTATTAAGTTTAGCCTTTATATTAATTGGGTATTCCTCTTACACTATGGTAGTTATTCGCTCCTCTTACAACCCCACCATTGATGAAAATAACCCCGAAGACATTCTAAGTGTTGTTTCCTATTTAAAACGAGAACAATACGGCACTCGCCCTTTAGCTTATGGCAGGTATTTTACAGCCGATTTAATTGACCAGAAAAAAGGGAAGCCTGTTTATATAAAAGGAGAAGAAAAATACGAAGTATCTGATTATAAAGTAGAGCAAGTGTATGATCCAAAGGAAATGACAATTATGCCTCGTATTTGGTCTGGATCGCATGCAAAATCGTATGAAGGAAAATTAGGATTACGCCCAGGCGAAAAACCCACCTTTAGCGATAATATCTGGTTTATGTTAAGCCACCAAATGGGGCATATGTATTGGCGCTATTTTATGTGGAATTTCTCAGGCAGGGCTAGTGACATTCAAGACGCCTCATCGCTCCATATTTTGGATGCCTTTAAAGATGTGCCTGAAAGCATTGCTGCCAACAGAGGTAGAAATAATTACTTAATGCTACCTCTGCTATTAGGAATCATTGGATTATTTTATACCTATACTAAAGCTCCCAAGCAATTTTTTATATTGCTTACCTTGTTTTTTTTAACAGGCTTAGCACTTATATTATACCTTAATTCGCCTGCAAGCGAACCACGTGAACGAGACTATATTTATGTGGGGTCGTTCTATGCTTTTTCATTTTTTGTGGGCTTTGGTGTTCTAGGTCTTGCTTCATTAATGAGTAGAGCCTTGAGCCATAAAAACTCAGCTATTATTGCAGGTACTCTTTCATTAGGCGTTCCTATACTTATGGCCACTCAAAATTGGGACGACCATGACCGATCCGACCGTTACTTTTCTGTGGATTCAGCAAAAAACTTTTTAGCCTCCTGTGCTCCGAATGCAATTTTATTTACAGGTGGCGATAACGACACTTTTCCTTTGTGGTATGTACAAGAAGTAGAAGGTTTTAGAACCGATGTGCGTGTTGTTGTGCTTAGTTATTTTAATACCGATTGGTACATCGACCAAATGACTAGACCTGCTCATGAGTCTGCGGCATTCCCTTTTTCTTTGACCAAAGAAAATTACCGACAAGGTGGCCCTAACGATATGGTGGCCTACGACCCTAATTCTGGTTATAAAGGAGCAATAAATTTAAAAGAATACCTCAAACTCATTCAAAAAGGAGATAAAAGGCTACAATTTCAAACAGAGTTTGGCGTAAATAGCATGATTCCTAGTAACGAAGTGTTTCTTGATATTGATTCTGCAGCCGTAGTTAGTTTAGATATTTTGCCAAAGGGGAAAGAAGATTTGATAGTTAAGAGAATGCATCTTAAAATGAAAGGAAGCTATTTGGAGAAAAAGGATTTAATGATTTGGGATATTATTGCTACCAATAATTGGGAACGACCGATTTATTTTAATAATACCTCTAAAGCAGGAATTAAATTTAATGTAGATAAATACTTGGTTCAAGAAGGGAATGCCTTCCGATTATTACCAGTTTCTGATTTAAACAACCCCAATACATTAGTAGATACTGATCTTATGTATGATAACATGATGAATAATTTTTATTACAGAGAGTTAAATAATCCAAACGTTTATTATAATGAAGATTATCGAAAATTTGTATTAAACCATCGTGTTAACTTTAACACATTAGTGCTTGCACTATTAAGAGATGGGAAAGAGAAAAAAGCGCGCGAAGTACTATTGAAGGGATTGGAATTAATGCCTGACGCATCGCTTCCTTTTGACTATACCACTGCAACTACCATTGAGTATTTGTTTTTATTGGGCGAGAAAGAAAAAGCCCTAGAATTGGCCACTATTTTGGGTAATAGAGCGGATGAAAAACTAGGTTACTATATTGAAAACAATAATAACTTAGGCTACGAATTGCAATCGAACTTAGTTATTTTAAGGGAGCTTGCACAAACACTAAATAGGTATGGAGAATTAGAATTGGCTGAAAAATTTGCCGAGGCATTAGACTCCCATTACCAAGCGATACAACGTTAGGCACTGTTAAAGAGTAACTACTCCTTTTTGACTAGCTCTTTTGTCTGTCTATTTTGTGAGTATTACAAACAAATCTAAGCTTGTAGATGCGTCATCACTCAATAAATAATCCGAATGGTGAATAGTAGCTACCAATGAATCGTCTGTTGCTTGTAGTTTATTGCGATTTCTTCTATTCAAAATCTCATAAGGCACTTTTAATAAGGCGGCAGGCAAGTGATGTTGCAAATTGAGTATATCGAAACGCATAATTTTATGTACCGAAACTTTATTCTGCTCGTAATATTGCATCACTTTTTCATTGCCCGCAATACCTTTCATTTCTACTTTATTAAAATATTGCTGGCTTAAATCAGTTAACTCTTTTGCCGTGTATTCGCGTATATGCCAAGGGTTCCGGCTCAATGTCATTAGTATATTAGGCGTTGAAATATAGGCTTTACCACCTGGTTTTAGCACCCTATTAATTTCTTTAAGATATGCTGCATCATCTTTAATATGCTCAATTACTTGAAAACTAACTACGGTATCAAAGGAGTTATCTTCAAAAGGAAGAGGGGGAATGTTAGTTTGAATAAAACGAGCCTTAGGAAATTTTAAGGAGAGGCTTTCTACCACCTCCTTAATTTTATCAACTGCCGTATAGGTATTTGATTTAGGCGCCAAGAGTTCTACACCCCTACCTTCTCCGCAACCTATTTCTAGTACATTTCCTTCTACAAATTGTTCTGCAACATAATAGGCCTTTAATAACCGTTGGTGAATGGGGTTGTCAGAGGTAAGTTCGTCAGATGCTATTTCGGTAGTATAAACACTCATGTTTTTAATTTGAAAGTGCACTTTGTTAGGCACATTTATTGCAAAATAACTACTTTTATAATAAGGGTTTTATAAATCCAACTAAAAATGATACGAATGTGCTAAGCCGATGAATCAAATTAAAAGAGTTTATACCTACGTTATATTTATTTGTAGCTTATTAATAGCTTTTAGCTCCGTTGTTAATGCTCAAATTATTCCATCATCTGCCGATTTAAGCTACCAGTTAAACCCAGGTGCCAACATACATATTAAACACAAAGTAATTAGCAACGCCTCAAAAAAATGGATTATTTTAGGTATTAATGCTAGAAATGAAATTGCCTTTGATTCATTCATTTATAGCTATTATTTTACTAATAATTTAAGAACACCTATTAATGATTTTGAGTTAATAAATTTAACTAATTTCGAACTTGGCACAGCAAATGAATATAAAACCTATGCTTTTGAGTCGGACGAAGCGGACAGTAACTACCTCGTGCTACGAGTAGAAATTAGTGGCACCAATGAATTTTACACCTACATTATTAACTTAAAATATGTTGCTCATTTTTTTATCAGCAACACAATTAGCACCCTTCCATTCTTATCTAATTATAGCCCTATTAATACCTCTATAAAAATATCAAAATTAGATAAGAGGCAAGTCAATATCAATCTTCAGTTCTATCAAACTATTTTCTTGCCTTCGCTGCCACCAATGGCTAACTTAAAAAGAACAGAAGGTTTTGGTCAAGCGGATGCCATTATTCGTATCAGAACCGACAGCGTATTTTTACCTCAAAAAAAGGGGGTTTACTCCATTTTTGAAGAAGGACATGAAAAATCTCTTTTCTTTTTAAAAATTACGAATAAAAATTATCCTCAACTAGCAAATATTGATGAAATTATTGAGGCGAGCATTTTTCTTTTTACAAAAAAAGATAAAGATAAATTGGACTCTTCCCCAAATCCTAAAAAGGCCTATGATGCCTTTTGGTTAGAAAACACCAACTCTGCAGAACGAGCTGGCAAAATGATTTCGGCCTATTTTTCCAGAGTAAAAGAGGCTAATAGCATGTTTGCAACTTATAAAGAAGGCTGGAAAACCGACATGGGAATGATTTACATTATCTTTGGCCCTCCTAACAAGATTTTTAAAGAGGAAGGAAGTATAGAATGGATTTATAATAAAACTTACGAGCTACCAAATATTAATTTTACGTTTTATTTAAAAGACGGAGCTACCGATATAGAAATATTTGAATTAGAAAGAGATTTGAAATACCAAAACACGTGGTTTAGAGCTATAGATTTATGGAGAAAAGGGAAAAAAAAATTGTAAACACAGATATGATTTTTGGTCTAAGGCCAATACAAGAAGCTATAAAATCGGGTAAGACCTTTGATAAGCTTTTTGTTCAAAAAGACCTTACAGGTGATTTATTAAAAGAACTAATTACGGAGCTTAAAGAGCATCGAGTAATATTTACTAAAGTGCCTTACGAAAAGCTTAATAGGCTTACACGCAAAAATCATCAGGGAGTAGTAGGGTTTATTTCGCCCATTGAATTTGCTTCTATTGATAATATAATTGACCGTTGTTTTGCCACTGGAAAAAATCCACTGCTTCTTGTACTAGATAGAATAACAGATGTACGCAACTTTGGCGCCATTGTAAGAACAGCTGAGTGTGCAGGTGTTGATGCTATTGTTGTGCCAGCCCACGGAGCGGCACAAATTAGCAGCGATGCAATGAAAACCTCTGCAGGCGCATTAAATCACATGCCTATTTGCAGGGCTTTTAACTTGCCTCAAATGCTACAAACCATTCAACAAAGTGGCATAAATTTAGTTGCCACCACCGAAAAAACAGATAAAACCATTTACGATTCGGATTTAAAAGGCCCCTTAGCTATTATTATGGGCTCTGAAGAAGATGGTATTTCTAAAGAAATAATGCAAATAGCTAATCAAAAAGCCAAGATTCCTATTAATGGAAGAATTGCGTCACTCAATGTATCTACTTCAGCTGGCATTATTATTTATGAGGCTTTGAGGCAAAGGGCAGGTTAACCCAACCCGAAAATCAACACCTTTAAAGCACTTATAATCAGAGCATTGCAATTTTTATTTTTTGAAATTGGGTCACCACTTTTACTTTTCTAGTGCAAGGTCTATATTTGTATTCTAGTGTTTCGAAAACCAATTGTTGATATGGAGTAG
>CAZGDC010000024.1:0-21605 GCA_964524405.1 uncultured Roseivirgaceae bacterium | reverse complement strand
GTATAATTAGCCCAAAAAATTATAGTAAAAAAAAGGGTGTGAAATATAAATTTCACACCCTTTTTTCATTATTTACATTGCATTCTATTTGACATTATTCCACCTACATGAGAATAACGTTTTAAGAGATATTATGCCTCACCCATTGCACCTCCAAAATTCATTGGAAACTGTGGTGCTTCGTTCGATTGCTTAATAGCCCCATGTGCTTGCTCATATTTTTGAATATTATCATTCAAAGCACCTAGTAAGCGTTTGGCATGCTCGGGTGTTATTACAATCCTTGATTTTACTTTTGCTTTGGGCACTCCTGGCATTAATCTAATAAAATCAATTACAAACTCGCTATTGGAGTGTGCAATCATGGCAAGGTTTGAATATACCCCTTCGGCTACCTCTTCAGATAATTCAATATTAATCTGATTCGGATTCTTTGGTTTATTCTTTTCGTCTGCCATTTTATTAGCTTTCAGCTTTTACATCTTCTTCCACTTCTTTAACAACTGCTGCTGGAGTACTTAACGCATCTAACTCTGCTTTATTGGCTACAAACATATCGTTATATACGCGTTGGCCAGTGCCTGCAGGAATTAAGTGTCCTACAATTACATTTTCTTTCAATCCATTTAATACATCTCGCTTACCTCTAATAGCAGCTTCGCTTAATACCTTCGTGGTTTCTTGAAAAGAAGCGGCTGAAATAAAGCTTTCCGTTCCTAATGAAGCAGCGGTAATACCTTGCAACATTGGCTTAGAAACGGCTGGTTGTGCGGGGCGAAAAGTTACCGATTTGGCATCTTTCCTCTTCAACGAAGAATTCTCATCTCTTAATTCACGTGAAGTAACAATTTGGCCTGCTTTAAAGTTAGTAGAATCTTTAGCATCAGTGATAAAGTATTTATCAAGAATCGCATCGTTTTCTGCTCTAAATTGGAATTTGTTTACCAATGTATTGGCTAAGAAAATGGTATCACCTGAATCTAAGATCATCACCTTCTGCATCATTTGCCGTACAATACACTCAATATGCTTATCGTTAATTTTTACCCCTTGAAGTCTGTAAACTTCTTGAATTTCGTTAACAATATAACGCTGAACAGCCGTAGGGCCTTCAATTGAAAGAATATCGTTAGGAGTAATAGCTCCATCTGAAAGTGGAGTACCCGACTTAACAAAGTCATTATCTTGTACCAAGATATGCTTAGAAAGAGATACTAAGTATCTTTTCTTAACACCATCTTTCGACTCGATAAAAATTTCTCTATTACCACGTTTAATGCCACCGTAAGTTACAACCCCATCAATTTCACTAACTACAGCAGGATTAGAGGGGTTACGTGCTTCAAATAACTCTGTAACTCTAGGTAAACCACCTGTAATATCACGTGATTTGCCCATGGTTCTAGGAATCTTAGCCATTACCTGACCCGCTTTTAATTTATCGCCATCTTCAACAGCCAAGTGAGCTCCAACTGGGATGTTATATCCTTTAGATTCTTCTTTACCGTTAATTATAATAGATGGATTTTTCGTTTTATCTTTTGTATCAATAATTACTTTTTCTCTGTGACCCGTTTGCTCATCAGATTCTTCTTTAAAAGTAACATTTTCAATAACTGATTCAAACTCTACTTTACCATCAAACTCACTTAATAATACGGCATTATACGGATCCCAAAAACATATTTTGTCACCTTTCTTTACTTTATCTTCCTCATTTACCGTAATAAATGACCCATAAGGTACGTGATTGCTAATAAGTAATTGTTTCGATTTAGGGTCTATTATTTTAATTTCCCCTGTACGACCCATCACTACATTTACTTTCTTGCCCTCGGCATTGGTAGTTTCAATGGTTCTAACTCCATCAAATTCTAGTTTGCCATCAAATTTGGCAGAAATTTGTGCATCAACCGCAATGTTTGATGCCGTGCCACCAACGTGAAATGTTCTTAGTGTAAGCTGTGTACCTGGCTCTCCAATAGACTGAGCTGCAATTACACCTACTGCTTCGCCCATATTTACCATTTTGCCACTGGCAAGGTTACGGCCGTAACACTTAGCACAACCACCACGTTTAGTTTCACAAGTAAGAATAGAACGAATTTCAACTTCCTCTATGCTTGTTTCATCTATTCGTTTCGTTATTTCTTCTGTAATTTCCTTACCTGATTTTAAAATAAGTTCATCAGAAATAGGGTCGAAAATATCATGAACATTTACTCTACCTAAAATACGCTCTGATAAAGATTCAACAATATCCTCATGATCTTTTAAAGCAGAAACAACTAAACCTCGTAGTGTTCCACAATCGGGTTCGTTAATAACCAAGTCTTGAGAAACATCCACCAAACGCCTCGTTAAGTAACCAGCATCTGCCGTTTTAAGGGCTGTATCTGCCAATCCTTTACGTGCACCGTGTGTAGAAATAAAGTACTCTATTACATCTAGTCCTTCTTTAAAGTTAGATAAAATAGGGTTTTCAATAATAGCTCCTACTGAACCAGCAATGTTTTTCTGAGGTTTTGCCATTAAGCCCCTCATTCCTCCTAATTGACGTATTTGCTCTCTAGAGCCCCTTGCTCCTGAGTGCATCATCATATAAATAGAATTAAATCCTTGCTGATCTGCTTCTAACTGATCCATTAAGGTAGTTGTAAGCTGAGAGTTAATCCGTGTCCAAATATCAATTACTTGGTTATAACGCTCATTATCAGTAATTAGACCCATGTAATAATTATTCCACACAGCATCTACTTCTTCTTTTGCTTGCTTAATAAGACCTTCTTTCTCTTTAGGAATCATTACATCATTAAGCCCCATTGAAAGACCTCCTTTATAGGCCGCCTGAAATCCTAATGTTTTGATGTCATCTAAAAAATTAGCAGTGGTTGCAGATCCAGAAATTTTATAGATAGTTGCAATAATTTTTTGTAATTCTTTCTTAGAAAGTAATTTATCAATATATCCAACTTCTTTAGGCACAAATTGGTTCACTAGAACTCTGCCAGCAACTGTTTCTATAAGCTTAGCCTCAAGCTCACCTGTTTCTTCGTTTCTAACTTTAGTTCTTATCTTGATAAATGCATTCTTAGAAAGCACTCCTTCATTTAATGCGATAATAACTTCATCGGCATTATAGAACATCATTCCTTCACCTTTTACAGGAAACTCTTTAGTGGATTTTCTGCCCTTGGTTACATAGTATAAGCCCAATACCATATCTTGAGATGGCACCGTAATTGGAGCACCGTTGGCAGGGTTAAGAATATTATGAGAAGACAACATTAATAGAGAGGCTTCCAAAATAGCTTCGTGCCCTAAAGGAACGTGAACCGCCATTTGATCACCATCAAAATCCGCATTAAATGCGGTACATACTAATGGGTGCAATTGAATTGCTTTGCCTTCAATTAATTTGGGTTGAAAAGCTTGAATTCCTAAACGGTGCAAGGTAGGCGCACGGTTTAGCATTACCGGATGGCCTTTCAATACATTTTCAAGAATGTCCCAAATTATGGGGTCTTTTCTATCAACAATTTTTTTGGCAGATTTTACTGTTTTAACAATTCCTCTTTCAATCAGTTTTCTGATTACGAAAGGTTTAAACAGCTCAGCTGCCATAGCTTTAGGTAAGCCACATTCGTGTAGTTTTAATTCTGGCCCAACTACAATTACAGAACGACCTGAGTAATCAACCCTTTTACCTAATAAGTTTTGACGGAAACGGCCTTGCTTACCTTTAAGCATATCACTTAAAGATTTCAATGCACGGTTGCCATCAGCCCTAACGGCATTTACTTTTCTTGAATTATCGAAAAGAGAATCTACTGCTTCTTGAAGCATACGTTTCTCATTTCTAAGAATTACTTCAGGAGCTTTAATATCCATTAATCTTTTCAAACGATTATTACGGATAATAACTCTTCTATAAAGATCGTTCAAATCTGAAGTGGCAAATCTACCACCATCTAATGGCACCAATGGTCGTAATTCTGGTGGAATTACAGGTACCATTTTAATAATCATCCATTGAGGCTTATTCTCAATTCTAGTTTCAGAATCGCGGAAACCTTCCACAACTTTGAGTCGCTTCAATGCTTCTGCTTTACGCTGTTGAGACGTATCGGTTGCAGCTTGTAAACGCAATGCAGCTGCCATTTCATTCAAGTTCAACCTTGCCAAAAGCATCTCTACACCTTCAGCACCCATTTTTGCGATAAACTTATTGGGGTCTTCATTATCCAATAATTGATTTTCGCGAGGGAGCTTATCAAGAATATCTAAGTATTCGTCTTCGGTAAGGAATTCTAAATATTCAATTCCATCCTCTTCTTTAATACCTGCCTGAACAACTACATAACGCTCGTAGTATATAATTTGATCTAATTTTTTAGTTGGTAAACCAAGTAGGTAACCAATTTTATTAGGCAACGATTTAAAGTACCAAATATGCGCTACAGGAACCACCAACTCGATATGCCCCATACGCTCTCTACGTACTTTTTTCTCTGTTACTTCAACACCACAACGATCGCAAATAATGCCTTTATAACGAATACGCTTGTATTTTCCACAATGGCATTCCCAATCTTTGGTAGGGCCGAAGATGCGCTCACAAAACAAGCCGCCCATTTCAGGCTTATACGTTCTATAATTGATGGTTTCGGGTTGAGTAACTTCGCCATTGGAGTGTTCCAAAATAGATTCTGGAGACGCCAAGCTAATAGTTACTGCTGAAAAATCGTTGTTTACTTTTTTATTTTTTCTGAATGACATATTCTTAAAATAAATTTCTTTGTTAAAACTAGGTGATTAATCTAAAGTTACTTCTAATGCAAGTCCTCTTAATTCGTGAATCAATACATTAAATGATTCAGGAATATTTGGTTTCTGCATATTTTCACCTTTTACAATTGCTTCGTAGGCTTTCGCTCTACCTATTACATCATCGGATTTGATGGTTAAGATTTCTTGCAACACGTGTGCAGCACCAAATGCTTCTAATGCCCAAACTTCCATTTCACCAAATCGCTGACCACCAAATTGTGCTTTACCACCTAATGGTTGCTGTGTAATTAAAGAGTAAGGGCCTATTGATCTTGCGTGCATTTTATCATCCACCAAGTGACCTAACTTAATCATATAAATTACTCCTACTGTTACGGGTTGGTCAAAACGCTCACCGCTTAAACCATCATATAAATAGGTACGACCATAATCGGGTAAACCTGCTTCTTTCAATTCTGCAGCTACTTCTTCCATGGAAGCGCCATCAAAAATTGGTGTGGCATACTTTCTACCCAATTTTACTCCAGCCCAACCTAATACGGTTTCGTATATCTGTCCAAGGTTCATCCTTGAAGGCACACCTAATGGATTCAATACAATATCTACTGGGGTTCCATCTTCCAAGAAAGGCATATCTTCGTCACGAACAATTTTTGCAACCACACCTTTGTTACCATGGCGACCTGCCATTTTATCGCCCACTTTAAGCTTACGCTTTTTAGCAATATAAACTTTAGCAAGTTTTACTATTCCTGCGGGTAATTCATCCCCTACTTCAAGTATAAAACGTTCTCTTTTAAATATTCCTGTAATTTCATTACGCTTAGCTACATAAGCTTTTACAATTTTTACAACCATTTGGTTGGTTTCATCGCCTGTTGTCCAGTCGTCTAAAATCACATCAGAAATAAGGTTTACTTCTTCAGGAATGGCATAAGTACTCTCATCTCTGTAAATGTTTTTATCAGGAAAAAGATTTGCTTCTAAATTTTTAGTAGAAAATTTAACGCCTTTGCTAATTAATTCATCGCCAAATTTATGCCCTACTGATTGAGACGTTTTACCTATTAGTAAAGTTGATAATTTTTCAATTACCTCTGCTCTTACAGATGACAACTCTTTGCCATATTTATGTTTAAGAACCTCAACTTCTTTCTTAGCTTTAGCTCTAAGGTCTTTATCTTTTTTGCTTCTAGTAAATAGTTTTGTATCAATAACTACTCCTCTTAAAGAGGGCTTCGCTTTTAAAGAAGCATCTTTAACATCGCCTGCCTTATCTCCAAAAATAGCTCTTAATAATTTTTCTTCTGGTGTTGGATCACTTTCTCCTTTAGGCGTAATTTTACCAATAAGAATATCGCCTTCTTTTATTTCAGCTCCAATTCTAATAACACCATTTTCATCCAAGTGCTTAACCGCTTCTTCACTCACGTTTGGAATTTCAGAAGTTAGTTCTTCTTCCCCTCGTTTGGTATCTCTTACTTCTAAATCAAATTCATCAATATGAATAGAGGTATAAATATCTTCGCGAACTACACGCTCAGAAATTACGATTGCATCTTCAAAGTTGTATCCTTGCCAAGGCATAAATGCAACTTTCATATTTCTACCTAAGGCCAATTCTCCACCTTCAGTCGCATATCCGTCTGTTAAGGCTTGTCCTTTTTTAACTTTCTCCCCTTTTTTAACCAAAGGTCTCATGTTAACACAGGTATCTTGGTTGGTTCTTCTAAACTTAATTAAATCGTAGGTTCTAGAATCGCCATGAAAACTTGCCAATAGCTCATCCTCCGACATATCATATCGAACCAATATTTTATCTGCATCAACGTACTCAACTATTCCATCTCCTTCGGCCAATACCAACGAACGAGAATCAAGTGCTACGCGTGTTTCAAGACCTGTGCCTACAATTGGGGCTTCTGGCCTTAATAATGGCACTGCCTGACGCATCATATTTGACCCCATCAAGGCACGGTTAGCATCATTGTGCTCTAAGAAAGGAATTAATGAAGCTGCAACCGATACAATTTGGTTAGGAGCAACATCCATAAATGCTAATTTTTCTGGCCCAACGATTGGAAAATCACCTTCGAAACGTGCCTTAATTTTATCATTTATATAGTTACCTTTATCATCAACAGGAGCATTTGCCTGTGCAATATTATGTGTGTCTTCATCTTCTGCGGTTAGATAAGTAATGGTATCAGGTGTCATTCCTACTTTACCATTTTTATCAACCTGCCGATATGGGGTTTCGATAAAGCCCATTCCGTTTACTTTGGCATGCACGCATAAGGAAGAAATCAAACCAATGTTTGGCCCTTCTGGGGTTTCAATAGTACATAAACGACCGTAATGTGTGTAATGCACATCTCGTACTTCAAAACCAGCTCTTTCTCTTGAAAGTCCACCAGGCCCAAGAGCTGAAAGTCTTCTTTTATGGGTAATCTCTGCTAATGGATTGGTTTGATCCATAAACTGAGATAATTGGTTGGTGCCAAAGAAAGAGTTAATAACAGAAGATAATGTTCGTGCATTAATAAGTTCAACGGGTTTAAAATCTTCGTTATCTCTAACGTTCATTCGTTCTTTAATGGTACGCGACATCCGCGCCAAACCAACACCAAATTGTGTATAAAGTTGCTCTCCAACGGTACGTACTCTTCTATTACTTAGGTGATCAATATCATCTACAATTGCCTTGGAGTTAATTAATCCAATTAGGTATTGAATAATATGTATAATGTCGTCTTTTGTTAATACACGACTTACCACAGACATATCAATTTTAAGCTTTCTGTTAATTCTATAACGACCTACTTCTCCTAAATCGTAACGTTTCTCACTAAAGAAAAGGTTGTTAATTAAATCACGAGCAGTTCCTTCATCAGGGGCTTCGGTATTTCTTAACTGACGATAAATAGTTTCTACCGCTTCTTTTTCTGTGTTAGAATTATCTTTTGCAAGCGTATTAAAGATGATGGTAAAATCTGTAACGTTTACATCATCTCTGTGAAGAATTATTGATTTTGTACCAGACTCAATAATCAATTCAATATCACCTTCTTCGATGATATGATCTCTTTCTAATAATACTTCGTGGCGATCAATAGATACCACTTCGCCTGTATCTTCATCTACGAAATCCTCGGTCCAAGTATTAAGAACTCTAGCCGCTAATTTTCTACCAACAGCTTTTTTAATGTTTGCCTTTTTAGCTTCCACTTCTTCTGAAAGACCAAAAAGATCTAATATATCTTTATCAGTACCCCACCCAATGGCACGCAATAAGGTGGTAATAGGAAACTTCTTTTTACGATCAATGTAAGCATACATTACGTTGTTTACATCGGTTGCAAATTCAATCCATGACCCTTTAAAAGGGATAATTCTTGCAGAGTAAAGCTTCGTTCCGTTGGTATGCTTGCTTTGTGCAAAAAATACACCTGGCGATCTGTGCAATTGAGATACAATAACTCGCTCTGCTCCATTTATTACAAACGATCCTTTACCAGTCATGTAAGGGATGTTTCCTAAGAACACTTCCTGTTCTATGGTTTCAAAATCTTCATTTTCATCATCATTACATGATAAACGTAACTTAGCTTTTAAAGGAACGGAATAAGTTAACCCTCTATCAATACATTCGTCCACTGAATATTTTGGTGGATCTACCAAATAATCAACAAATTCTAATAAGAAGATGTCACGTGAATCGGAGATAGGAAAATTGTCAGAAAATACTTTGAAAAGCCCTTCGTTTTCACGTTTTTCTGCGGGAGTTTCTAATTGAAAGAAATTCTGGAATGATTGTACTTGAATATCGAGAAAATCTGGATATTCGATAATTTTCTTAATAGAAGAAAAATTGATTCTTTCGGATTGAATTGCTGTTGCCAAAACTTTATTTTTTATTAAAGTTAAAATATGCAGGAAACCCTGCGAAATAGTTTTGTACTAAAACTTGTACAAACAGGAAAAGACCCCTATTTCGGAGTGATACCAAAAAAGGGGCCTAATAAATTTAGGCCTTATAAAAAGCCGCCAAAGTTTACTTCAATTCAACTTCAGCACCAGCCTCTTCTAATTGCTTTTTAAGCGCTTCGGCTTCGTCTTTAGTTACTCCTTCTTTAATTGCTTTAGGTGCACTATCAACTACAGCTTTAGCTTCTTTAAGTCCAAGACCTGTTAATTCTTTTACAAGTTTAACGATTGCTAACTTAGCTCCACCGGGTGCTATAAGAACTACATCGAAAGATGTTTTTTCTTCAGCCGCCTCTTCGCCACCACCACCGGCAACCATTACTGGTGCTGCTGCTGCTGCGGGCTCAATACCGTGCTCATCCTTTAGGATAGTAGCCAACTCGTTTACTTCTTTTACCGTTAGGTTAACTAACTGATCAGCGAATGCTTTTAAATCTGCCATTTTATCTTTTAATTTTTAATTTTTCAATATTAATTTTCACGCTCAGACAATGTCTTCACTAATCCTGACAATGTAGTTCCGCCACTTTGTAACGCAGAAACCACATTTTTAGCAGGAGATTGAAGAAGACCAATAATTTCGCCAATAAGCTCGTTTTTAGATTTGAGCTCACTAAGCATTTTTAGGTGTTCTTCGCCTATGAAAAGATCGGAATCAATGGAAGCTCCTTTCAACATAGGTTTGTCTGCAGACGCGCCTGATTTTCTAAAATCTCTTATCACTTTTGCTGGTGTATTACCAGTTTCTTTTGAAAATATAATTCCAGAAAAACCTTTTAAGACTTTTTCAAAAAACTCTGTGTAATCTGTATCTAACTGCTCAAGTGCCTTTTGAATTAATGTGTTTTTATACACATTATATTCTACCCCTTGCTCGAAACATAATCTTCGGAAGGCATTTACTTGATCAACCGTTAATCCAGAAGCATCGGTAACATAGAAGAATTTATTTTCTTCAAATTTACCAGTAAGTTCTTTTACTATTTTTATTTTTTCTTCTTTAGTCATTATGCTAAACCTTGAAGTGAATTTTTATCTATTTTTAGTCCTGCACTCATTGTGCTAGACAGGCTTATGCTTTTAAAGTAAGTTCCTTTAGCTGAAGCAGGTTTCATTTTAGAAATGGTGTGCAAAACTTCTTCTGCATTTTCCTGAATCTTTTTAGCATCGAAAGAAACTTTTCCAATACTGGCATGAATAATACCAGCTTTGTCAACTTTAAAGTCAATTTTGCCACTTTTTACCTCTTTAACAGCTTTAGCTACATCTAAAGTAACCGTGCCTGATTTAGGGTTAGGCATTAAACCTCTTGGCCCTAATACTCTACCTAAACGACCTACTTTTGCCATAACGGTGGGCATTGTTATTATTACATCGATGTCTGTCCAGCCACCTTCAATTTTTTTGATATACTCATCAAGGCCTACATAGTTTGCGCCTGCCTCTTTAGCCTCTTCCTCTTTATCGGGCGTACAAAGCACCAATACTGTTATGTCTTTACCTGTGCCATGTGGCAAGGTAACTACGCCTCTCACCATTTGGTCGGCTTTACGTGGGTCAACACCCAAACGAATATCCAAATCAACTGAGGCATCGAATTTAGTAAATGTAATATCTTTTACTAATTGAGCTGCATCGGCAATGCCATACTCCTTATCAGAGTCAGCCTTTTCTACTAATGCTTTTTGATTTTTTGTTAACTTTCCCATCTTATTACTTTCTTAGTTAGCCCAAGGTGCATTACCTGAAACTGTAATTCCCATGCTTCTAGCAGTACCTGCTACCATTTTCATTGCCGACTCAACTGTAAATGCGTTAAGATCTGCCATTTTTGTTTCTGCAATACCTTGTACTTGATCCCAGGTTACAGAAGCAACTTTAATTCTATTAGGCTCTGCCGAACCTTTCTTTTTCTTTGCAGCCTCAAGCAATAGTACAGGTGCTGGAGGTGTTTTAATTACAAACTCGAAAGACTTATCGCCAAAAATGGTAATTAATACTGGCAAAACTTGCCCTGCCTTATCCTGTGTTCTTGCATTAAACTGTTTACAGAACTCCATAATATTAAGACCCTTGCTACCCAAAGCTGGTCCTACTGGAGGAGAAGGATTTGCTGCACCCCCTCTTATTTGTAATTTCAGATATCCAATAATCTCCTTAGCCATGTTCCTCTTAATCTATTTTTTCAACTTGCATATAGTTCAACTCAACGGGGGTGTTTCTACCAAATATTTTCACCATTACATTAAGCTTCTTCTTCTCTTCAAAAACTTCTTCTACACTACCTGTAAAACCACTGAAAGGACCATCCATCACTTTCACGTTTTCACCTATAATGTAAGGGTCGTTTAGTTGCTCTTCGTTACCCTCAACTTCTTCAACTTTACCCATAATCCTGTCGATTTCTTTTTGTCGAAGTGCAACAGGCACTTTAGATGTTCCAGCTCCTTCACCAAGGAAACCGATAACACCTGGTGTAGAATTTACAACATGGCTTGCTTCACCATGCGAAAGGTCTGCTTCCACCAACACATACCCTGGAAAGAAATTACGCTCACGCACTCGTTTCTTTCCATTTCTAATTTCATATACTTTTTCAGATGGGATTAACACCTGCGTAATAAAATCTTGTAGTTTCTCTCTCTCTACTTCTGTTTCGATGTAAAGCTTGATTTTTTTTTCTTTTCCGCTAACAACTCTTAATACGTACCATTTTAACTCTGCCATTTATAGTAATATTAAAATGCGTTATAAAACCACGACAACGCATTATTAAACGCATAATCGAATACACCAATTAGTAATGCAAAAATTACAGAAGCCACCAAAACTAGCACGGAACTGTTTTGTAAATCTTTATACTTAGGCCAAGAAACTTTATCTCTCATTTCTATGACCGATTCTTTAATAAATGTTATCAACTTTTGCATATTTTTTGCCTATTAATACAGTAGTTAAATATTTAGCACGGGTGGAGAGACTCGAACTCCCAACCAACGGTTTTGGAGACCGCTACTCTACCAATTGAGCTACACCCGTTTTTGGGGTTACCCTATCTCCAAATACTTATCGAAATGAGCTACACCCGTTTGATGCATCACCCAAATTGGGAGTGCAAAAATACTATTTTTTTTTTATAACACAAGTGCGTTTCAATAAATTATGAAACGCACTTAGCTATAAGTCTATTAAGACTATTTTAAGATCTCAGTAACTTGACCTGACCCTACCGTTCTACCTCCTTCACGGATGGCAAAACGTAATCCTTTTTCCATTGCAATTGCACTATGAAGCTCCACTTCAATCGTAACGTTATCGCCAGGCATAACCATTTCAACGCCTTCTGGAAGCATAATTGTTCCTGTTACATCTGTTGTTCTAAAGTAGAACTGAGGACGGTATTTGTTGAAAAATGGTGTATGACGTCCGCCTTCTTCTTTTGAAAGTACGTAAACTTCTGCTTTAAATTTAGCATGAGGGTTTACAGAACCAGGCTTACAGATAATCATTCCACGTTTGATATCCGTTTTTTCGATACCTCTTAATAAAAGACCAACGTTATCGCCAGCTTCTCCTCTATCAAGAATTTTACGGAACATCTCAACACCTGTTACGGTTGATTTAAGATCTTTAGCACCCATACCAATAATATCTACAGAATCTCCTGTATTAGTAATTCCTCTTTCGATACGACCAGTAGCAACAGTACCACGACCCGTAATTGAGAATACATCTTCAACAGGCATTAAGAAATCTTTATCAATGGCTCTTTTTGGTAGTGGAATATGCTCATCTACTGCATCCATTAGTTCCATTACTTTATCAGCCCACTCTTTTTCACCGTTAAGCGCTCCAAGTGCTGAACCAGCAATTACTGGAATCGTATCGCCTGGAAAATCGTACTCCGAAAGAAGCTCTCTGATTTCCATTTCAACAAGTTCTAATAATTCTTCATCATCCACTAAATCTACTTTGTTCATAAAAACAACCAAAGCAGGAACACCTACTTGACGAGATAAAAGGATATGCTCTCTAGTTTGAGGCATTGGTCCATCAGTTGCAGCAACTACAATAATAGCACCGTCCATTTGTGCTGCTCCCGTAACCATGTTTTTAACATAATCAGCGTGACCAGGACAATCTACGTGCGCGTAGTGTCTTTTTTCCGTTGTGTACTCAATGTGAGAAGTATTAATTGTAATTCCTCTCTCTTTTTCTTCAGGAGCGTTGTCGATTGCAGAAAAGTCGGTTGCTTCTGCAAGCCCCTTGTCTGACAATACTTTAGAAATCGCAGCAGTTAATGTAGTTTTACCGTGGTCAACGTGACCAATGGTACCTATATTAACGTGCGGTTTTGAACGATCAAAGGTTTCTTTAGCCATAATTGAAAATTCCTATTTTAGTTAATATTTACGTTTTACAAATTTATTAAACACCAAATAGAACAGAGTCGAATATCGACCTGCTCCGAATGGCTATTATAACACATAGCCAAGCAGATTTACTGCCATTTAAAACCACTCAAGAGCGATTAAAAACACTTAACTGCTAGCTCTGCATGCAATGCAAAAGCTAGAGCCAATGAGGGGATTTGAACCCCTGACCTCTTCCTTACCAAGGAAGCACTCTACCCCTGAGCTACATCGGCAGTCAAGAATTAAGCCGAAGACGAAGTTTGAACTCTTGCCTGCCAACAAGGCAGGCGCGACCTGGGTCGCTAAAAAATTCTAACAAAATCAACAACTCACACCTACAAATGTAAGTGTTTTGAGCGGGAGACGAGGTTCGAACTCGCGACCTACAGCTTGGAAGGCTGTCGCTCTACCAGCTGAGCTACTCCCGCTTACATTGAAACACTGGTGTACTATTTCAACAATTGCTTTCTTTTACCTTTGTAAAAGAAAGTACGCTCCTTCACCAAGGCTTTGGAGAGCACTGTGGGGGGAGTAGGATTCGAACCTACGAAGTCGTAGACAACGGATTTACAGTCCGTCCCAGTTGGCCGCTTTGGTATCCCCCCTTGGTTATAAGGCACCTGAATTAAATGAACTTCCGAACCTCGTTTTTTACACCAATACCTCAGGCGATTCTAAATTCGGGATTGCAAAAGTAGCCCCTTTTTATTTTTATTCAAAGATTTCAAATAAAGATTTTAAAATGATTTTAATTATAGTTGAAAAGAGCTTAGCAAACGCTTAGCATTAAGGGTTTTCTTTTTTGAAAAAAGCTTCCATTTCTTTACTTGCTTTAGCTTTGCTTACATACGGAGGCGAAAGTGATGGCTGCCCAGGAAAATCTTGAATGTGCAAGGTTTGCGTTGGGAATGCAAACTGAACACCAAGGGTGTGTGCTAGTTTTAAAATTGACATAATAATTTCGTGCCGGCATTTAAGTTCTTGCCCCCAAGTTGGAACGGCAAAGAAAATATAAAACATAACATCGAGTGAGTGACTATTCATATCATTCATATAGATATGAACGTTGTCTTTCCACGTTTTTGGGTGGGCTAATACAATTTTCCGAAGCCCTTCGATAAATAGCTCTAATAATTCAGGTGGCGTATCATAAGCTACTGCTAATTGGGTTCTAAATCTGCGATAAGAACGCAGCCCGTGGTTATCAATAATCGCATCGGCCAATTTGCCATTGGGTACATAAATAAGTGAATTTGCAAACGTGCGGATTCGGGTGGATCTTATTCCTACTTCTTCTACGGTACCATCAATACCTGGCGCGGTTATCCATTGCCCTACTTGAAAGGGTTTATCAATAAAAATCATTAAAGAGCCAAAAAAGTTTTTAATAGTATCTTGGGCAGCCAGTGCAAAGGCTATACCTCCTATAGATAGTGTTGCTAACAACGGAACTAACTGAACATTTAGATTAGCTAACACGTAAATACCTCCGATTATTACAACAAATGTTTTTGCGATTTTTCTAAACAAAGGCACTAGTTGGTCATCTAAGGACGATTCCGTTTTATCTGCAAGTTTTTCAAAATACAAGGTTATTATATCCAGCATTTTATAAGCGGCTATTGTAGCAAATAAGGGAATCAACCCTGAGAACGCCAGTGCTAAATAA
The DNA here is from genome assembly GCA_964524405.1 of uncultured Roseivirgaceae bacterium. Lineage (GTDB taxonomy): Bacteria > Bacteroidota > Bacteroidia > Cytophagales > Cyclobacteriaceae > JAKISE01. The sequence continues at coordinate 6,743 of CAZGDC010000024.1, read as the reverse complement.
TGTGACACCTTAACAGGCAATTGCAAAATAGGCAAAAACATGGCTACTATGCCGAAGGCAACTATGAGGCTTAAAGGACGTACGACTGGCTTGATGTATGTGCTGGCTAATTCTTTTCTTCCAAATCGGAATAATATGCGTGTAATTAAATAATGAACGAACCAAAAAATTCCTTTATTAAAGATGAAACTTAGAGCAACCAACATTAATATGGCGATGTACTGCCAAATCATTAGACCCAAATATTTCGTTTGGTTATTGGGTAAAAAATTTAAAAGCCTATCTGACCCAAAAGGGTAGGCTCTTTCGAAAAGTATTGGAATTTTATCTACTGTTTCTTTCGATAAGTACCAACGGTCGCCAATTTTTTCTAGGTATAGTTCTGCATAGCGTGGCGTTATCAAGTATTCATGTGCATTTAAATGCAACGTATCTATATAATTAGGGTCGTCTGAAATGGAGGCTTCATCAATTAAAATGCCTTTCCCTTCTACAAATCTCTTTAATTTTAAAACACGATCTATTCGCTCTTGGCGATGAGGCAAATGCTTATGGTAAATTACTTGCTGTGCCACATCTGGCCTCCAATTATCTTCGGATAAATATTTAGATAAGCCTCTCATTAACGACCTAGGACTAGAAAGATCTAGCCTTACCGCTGGCAATCGGTCTTTTTTGCTTGACGTTGGTTTTATCTCAAGATTTTTGTCTGTTTTTGTTGCCTTATTTCTCTTGGCTTTATCAACAATTCTTTCTTCTTGTATGCCAAAAACAGCCAAGAGCTCTGGTATATTTTTAATGGTTTTCTTTGTAAATTTCCATTGTTCTCCTATTCTCTCTAAGGCAATATCAGGCACTAGTATATAGATATTTTTCCCATTAGGGCTAATATAATCTGTTAGGTTAGGGATGGAGTCTGACGCCCAATGATAGTTTATTGTATCTAAAATTTGCCTGATATCTATTACATATTGTTTTCTTTTTTTTGCTAAAAAAACAGTTTTTGATGAAATAAGTAAAGATGCTTTTTCTATATCCTTCTCATGTTCAGAAGTGTACTTTTTAAGGTGCTCAACGGAAGATCTTGGTGTGGAAAAATCATCTTGAAAAGCGTTAACACCTGCGCTAAAGCTTACTAATAGTATAATAAAACTTATAACTTTTCGGTTTATAACTGGCCAAATTGAACTCATCTATTTACTCTATTAATTTTGGTTAAACTAAAAATATATTTTCTTTATTTCAATCGTATTTTCGTTTGAAAGATAAATATAGCAAGCGTTTTCTTTATGTACATAAGTAACTGGAGCAGGAAACTCGGAAATTAGTATTTCATTATTAATCAAATGCCCCGTACGACTATACATATATATGCCACTACCAGATTTTACAACGAATAGCTCTTTATCTGCTCCAAAATTATAGTATTGTACTTGTCTATCTTCGGTATTAGGAAAATCTTTTTCGAAAAGCAAATCCCCATTTGCTGATAGTATGGCTAGTCGATGGAGGTCGTTTCGGATAAATACATAATTATCTCCTTGTTTTGCTTTTACAAGTTTAAATTTAGATTGATCGTTTTCTTTAAATAATTGGTTTCTGGAGCCTAATTTACCGCTCATAGAAAATGGGATTACTAAACCATCTTCTGAAACGGTAATGAATTCTGTATCGTCAAATTTCTCTCCTAACCTTACGAAGAAATGGGTAGAGATGTTGGCGCCTATATCGAGCGGAAAACCCTCTACTTCTTCTCCTCTTCTATTGTTAAGATGTATCTCTCCTTTTGCTAAAGGAATTAAAATACGATCCTTACCACGAACTCTTATATGAAAAATATCTTCCGAAAAATTAGAGTCGAAGTTATTTGGTGCCCATCCCTCTAATATTTTTCCTTCTTTATTATACATTCTAAGGTTTCCAAAATAATCACTTATGAGTATTCTGTATTTCTTCGACTTATCATAATCAATTAAATAAACATCATTAATTTTATAGTCAAACCGAATAGGATACCCTTCCACGAGGTTTCCTTTTCTATCTATCAAAAACAAGGCGCTATCGGAGTGTAGAAAATATTGAAGTTTATTGTTTTTAAAATAGTCGATTTGATAAATTGTGCCTTTCAGCTTTGTTCCTATGGAGTCAGACCAAAGCACATTGCCATTGGTGCCAATAAGAATTAAATTAGTTAAAGAGTCTTGTACAATTAATTCGTTTGCGCCTGTTTTATGGTTTTTTACAATTGCAGGTACTGTAATTACTGGGTTTGCTAATTGAATTGTAGCTATATCAATTACGTTTTGTTGTGTAGCAACTTTTGGAATTGGTGCATGATTAATATGAAAATTTGCATAATATCTGTTATCAAGATTGGATATTTGAAAAGCCAGTATATTAAAATTTTTGAGCGTAGCCGCATTAGTGCCTGTCCACTTTTTTAGTGGGCTGTTCAGTTTACCAGTATGTAAATTCCAACTGTATTCTAAATTGGTGATATACGTATAATTTGCTTCGCTTAATGCATTTTTAAAAAATGAATTCATCCGAACGGACTTACTCCAAACTGATTCGTTTTCAACTTGAATTAACCATTTTCGGATGGTTTCAGCTGTATTTGAAATAATAAGGTGGTTATTAAAAATTAAGTAATAAGTACTATTAAAGCCTTCAAACCCAAAGTAGTTATTAAGTATGTCTTCATTATCAATCAGCCTTATTTCTTTACCTGCATAATGCTCTATGTATAAGCTATCGCCCGATTGAGCAATCTGCTGTTCCGCAATTTTGTTTAAATGATTATACAACCCTGCTACATCGGCCACATCGGCTATAAATAATTTATTAAGATGCTTATTATCTATTGATTGCAGTGTTATTTGTGCTAATTCTTGTTTTAAAAAATTTACAAATTTTTCCCCTTGTGCTTTATCGATAGATCTATTTTTAGGCAATGCTACCCAATTTGCATACCAAGTGTTTAAATTGGTGGTTGCAAAATGCTCTACTATGGCCGAGTTTTTAGGAATAAGTGTTTTTAAATTAAACTCAACTGCTTGTTGATTTTTAAAAGTTGCAATGATAGAAGACTTATTATTATCGTCATTATCATAAGCAAAACCACTCGCAAACAATCCTTTATCACTTAAAGTAATATCAAAAAAAACAGCCCTTGCCAAAGGTGTTTGGGAATCAACTTTATTTTTTATGCTCAAAAAGCTGTTAAAAAAAAGAGAGATTTCACTTCCATTAAGATACAAGTTGCCGTCATCGGTAGCAAAGCTTGGATTGCCACTAAGAGATGGGTAGCTATTGATAAAGTTATCTTTAAAATCGTTTCTAATGTTACGAACAACATCTTCTATTAAAAAAGCTTCGGCACTAAATACGAGGTTATTTTTATATATAATGTATGATAGTTTGGTGTTATTGAATGCAAGTTCATAAATGGTTTGTGCTCGATATACTCGCTGGCTTTTATCTACCTTTTCGTAATTATCTAAGTTTACTAAAAAATTTAAAAACAAGGTATGTCCATTTTTCCCTAATGGAATAAAATATGTTAGGCCATAGCTTTGCTGAGAGGTTACATGAGCTGATATAATAGCATTATAATTGCTAAATAATAATGAAAGTTGTCCATTTCCTCCAGTTAGCGTATCTATAAGTTGCAAATTTTTATTAATACCTTCAATCTCGTCAATAGCAGATAAGCTACTCCAAAGATTAGACTCTACCAATTTGTTCCAAGTGGATATAATTGAGTTACTTTCGTAAACAATAGCGGCATTAGCGGTAACTAAATCCCAATTATTAAATTCCTTTTTTCTAGTAACATAGCTGAAAATAAAATAACAGGCCGTTAAAAATAGTACCCCAACAAAAATCAATTCTGGTTTCTTCACTCTTTACTTTTCATTTAAACTCCTCAAAAATAGAACACTACATTGTAAGAACGAATACTGCATTTGAAAATTTGTATAATATTAGGCCTACTGGCACGAAACAAATAGCTATTTGAGGGGTTGACCATCATAGGGTGTTTCCAAAGAAAAAAAGGGCACAATCCCTCTATAAAGCACATGTTTGATGATATTGAGCAACTATTGCGTCAAATATAGAAAGCAACACAAATAAGCTTTTCGTATTCAATCTTACCTAATTAAATCTCAATCTTGCTAATTCTTTCATTTTTCCCCATCTTAAACTAAATTTAAAGCCTATTCGCTTAAAAGGAAAACATCTAACTAAAAAAATGGAATTAGAACCTAATAAAATAGCTGATTTGGCTTCGGAATATATAAATAGCACCGATCGCCATCTTTTTTTAACAGGCAAGGCAGGCACAGGAAAAACCACATTTTTAACGGAGATAAAAAATAAAACATATAAAAATACTATGGTGGCTGCCCCTACAGGAATTGCCGCCATTAATGCAGGAGGTGTTACGCTTCATTCGCTTTTTCATTTGCCGTTTGGTTCGTTTATTCCTGTTAATGAAGTACAAGAGGCAAACATTAACACCCCCCAATCGGTATTAGCAAAGCTAAAAATGAATAGTTCTAAGCGCAAATTATTACGCGAGCTAGAATTACTTATTATTGATGAAGTAAGCATGTTACGAGCCGATTTACTTGATTGCATAGACGTAGTACTACGAAGTATTAGAAGAAAAAGAAATCAATCTTTTGGAGGTGTTCAGCTACTACTTATTGGCGATATGTATCAGTTGCCTCCTGTGGTTAAAAACCACGAATGGCAATTTTTATCTGCCCATTATAAAAGTATGTTTTTCTTCGATTCGGTTGCTCTAAAACAAAGCCCACCGATTTATATCGAGCTTGAAAAAATTTATAGACAAACAGACCAAGCATTTATCGAAGTATTAAACAGGCTACGAAATAGTGAGCTTACCACAGAAGACGCCAAGATGTTTAACTCATATTATCAGCCAGATTTTGACCCTAAAAATGAAGAGGGCTTTATCCATGTAACCACACACAATCATAAAGCTGATATTGTAAACAAAAACAAATTGGCTGAACTAAAGGGCAATAAGCAGTATTTTGATGCAACTATTATAGGTGATTTTAATGAAAACATGTATCCTGCATTAGAAAAACTGGAACTAAAAGAAGGCGCTCAGGTAATGTTTATTAAAAACGACTCTGGAGAAGATAAGCGTTTCTATAATGGCAAAATTGGCAAAGTTAAATCCATTGGTAAAGATGAACTAATAATAGATTGTAATGGGGGTGATTTAATTGAACTTGAGCCTGCTATTTGGGAAAACATTAGATACACGCTAGATAAACCTACTGGAGAGATAGACGAAAAGAAAATTGGGAGTTTTGCACAATACCCATTAAGATTGGCTTGGGCTATTACCGTACACAAAAGTCAAGGATTAACGTTTGAGAAAGCAATTTTAGACTTATCCGATGTATTTGCTCCAGGGCAAATGTATGTAGCCTTATCTAGGCTTACTTCCTTAGATGGGCTCGTACTTTCAAGTCCTATAAATCAGTCGGTATTTAAGCAAGATGTGGCTATTTCAAATTTTGGAAAGTTAAAAACTTCGTACAACAATCTCAAATCAAAAATAACGGAAGAAAGTAAACAGTTTTTAATAGGGTATGTAACCAAAACATTCGATTTTGAAAATCTATTGCAAGAGTTATATTGGCATAAATCAAGCTTTACCAAAGGTGAAAATCGATCGGCTAAACAGCAATATTTATCTTGGACTATCGAGCTAATCAAAAAATCGATGCCACTAAAAGAAGTAGGCGACAATTTTAATCGGCAGGTAACTGCCATTATTTTAACTACCGAAACGGATTACCTTAAAACGTTGGATGGAAGACTACAAAAGGCCATTGGGTATTTTAATCCATTAATCGAAAATGTATTAAGCGAAGTAAACGAGCAGCTTGTTATCGTAAGCGAACGGAAAAGAATTAAAGGATATATTACCGAGATTAAGGAGCTTGCAAGCTTGTTTAACCAAAAAAAAGTGGCTCTTCAAAAAACAAGGTTGCTAGTTGCTGAAATGGCAGCAGGAAAAGTATTAACCAAAGAAAAACTACAAGTCTTGTATAACTCAGTTTCTAAAAAAACAATTCATTCTAAAAAGAAAAAAGATAAAACTCCAACCAAAGAAATTACTTACATTAAATACAAAGAAGGAAAAACAGTAGAAGAAATAGCCAAAGAGCGAAGTTTCGTAACCAGTACAATTATGGGGCACCTTTCGGAGTATATTGCCACTGGAGATCTCGATGCCACAGACTTTATTGATTCGTATAAATTAAATGCTGTTATTGATGTGGCCGTAAAATTAAAAAGCAGGATATCTAGTGAAATAAAGCACGAACTTAGCGAAGAGTATTCGTATGCAGATATTAAAATAGCCTTGGCTCATATTACTTCAATGGAATAATACCATATTAACATTGAGATGGTATAACCCGCATTATTCACCCTAAAATTAATACATGTTTATAAAAAGCTTATTTTCAACCAAATATCCCAAATTTTCCTGTAAAAAGTCACTCCCTAATTTGGGGTAACTATATTTTTAGTTGTATTTAGTGAGGGCATCTACTTCGTTGCTAACTACTTGAAATACAATTGTATCTCTACATAGTTAGACGCCTTGTATCTACACCCACTAAATTCCATGAATAATGCGGGATAAAGAGGAACATCGCCTGCCTCTATAATTTATTTGGGCATTGCAA
>CAZGDC010000023.1:16253-22185 GCA_964524405.1 uncultured Roseivirgaceae bacterium | reverse complement strand
GTGCGGTGGGCAATATTCCGCCTTGTAAACCTGTTCCATCCCATATAAAAAAACCTTGAGCCGAAATAATAGTATTATTAGCAATGGTTTTTACTAAGTGCCCATTAATGGTGTAAACAGCAATGCTAATGGTTTGTGATTGACTATCGAGTGTGTATGCTATTTGACAAAAATCGGATTGCCCATCGTTATTAGGGGTAATAATTTGAGGCGATACACTAACCTGCCCTTTTGCAAAACTTGACTGCGATTGCGAGTTTTTATACCCAGGGCTTGCAAACCCAACTGTTTCGGCTGCAGACCGCCAATTATCTTCTATTAATACATGTATGGAGGAGGAAATTCGCTCTAATGAAATTCCTTCGGTATCCGTAATTAGCGAAAAATGTAATTTATCGGAGTAGTAGATAGAATCAAGTAGCTCTCCTTCTGTTGTTTTTAACATAATAAGCCCTTCTTCATTAGGCATTGTGGGCAAATTTGCTATTACCAAAGAACTATCGGGGGCTAAATATTGATTTTTTAAAAATAAAATATTTTCACTGAGAGCCAAATAATGTTTTGGTTTTAATAATAAGGTCGTGTTTGTTATTTCCTTGGCAACAGTACCATTATCCATAGAAAACCCTTTAAGATTAAAATAGTAGGAAGTAGTATTGAACAATTCTACAAAATCTTCTCCTTCAGGAAATGGATCGAACAAAATTTCATTAATAATAATATCATTTTTGCTAGGTTGAGTTATGTTAATTAAGGGTGCGGTGGCCACCGCACTATTTCCTTGGCAATCTTCTACTAAAATTTTAATGGAAGTAAACGGAGCACCATCCATTGCGGATATGGGAAAGGTTAAATAATGTGAAGGTGTTACCACCTCAAAAGTGGCAATAATAGAGGCAGGCAGTATATACGCCTCATAGCGTTTTGGTAATGCGGGCTCGGTTAAGGTAAGTTCTACTAATGAGTCGGTAAGCAATGCTTGGGTAATATGTGGAGGCTCATTATCTGTACCAATGTTTTTTTCAGCGTTTTGCTTTCCAGGAGTTCCTCCTGCTTGGGCCGTAGAAGTCGTCCAATTAAAACTACCTGTACACTTAGAGTTTGGGTTAATCTGCTCTAAACTCCATCCACCATCTCCTTTTTCACTGTTTTTATACCAGCTAGTTGTGTAAGCTAAAGAGTCGATAGTTTTTCCTTGATTGTCTGTAAGCTTTAGTGAATCTCCTGTATTATTTAACCTAGGCCAATCGATAAGACCCATTGTTTTGCCGAATACTTTATAATCGGCATAAGCATTAATTGGACAAAGGATTAAAAAGGAATCGGGAAATAATAAAAAAGGTTCTAACACTGCCACTTTAGAGCCATCGGTAAATGCCCACCCATCTAAACTAATTATCCCGTTACTTCTATTATAAATCTCTATAAACTCATAGAGTGGCAAATCTTCTGGGGGTGTTGGGTCGGCAAATATTTCGTTTATCACCAAATCTCGGTAATTATAGGCGGCTGTATTTACAAACAGTATTTGTACAAGGGTGTCTAGCTCATTCCCTACTAAATCAGCAACCGTTAGAGTTAAGCTATTTATTAGGGCTAGTTCAGAATTAAATTCGAGCAGCAGGGTATCTGCACTAATTGGAGTAATAGCAGTAGGATATTCTGTATTATTTAAAACAAAATGGGATTGATTTTTTGCTTCTATCGTATCGATGGGCTCATTAAAGGCTATTATAATTTGAGTGCTGCTTGGAGTGGCAAAACCAACTACTATTGGAGATATTTGGTCAATATAGGCGTTACCACTAACCGAAATAGTATCAAAATAGAACTTAGTGGATCGAGTAGAAGTGTAGTTACAATACAAACCAAAGTAACTAGAGGTTTTGATGTCTGTATCAACCACATTACCTTCAACCGTAAAATTTGATTCGCCCAATAATTTAGTTTTAAGCACCCAGCTATGGGTGGCATCGCGCGTTACTTCAATAAACACCTCCACTATTGGCAACCCAACTCTTCCATCTATCCCATCAATAAGTACTGTTTCAACACCTTTAAATAGTTTGTATAAGCTTATTTTATCTGTTGTGCCACCAATTTTAATAAAGTAGCCATTTTGTATATGGTTCAAATCTTTGGTGTCTGCCATTATATGTACTTTGGCGTAATTGCTAGAAGACGGATTAAAATCTAATTTTAAGGAGAAGTTCCATGTTGCCATTAAACTTATATCCGAGGGGGTTGAAAGATAAGAGCTACTTGTTATAGCAGGTGCATTAAGTCGTAAAATTTCGTTTTCAATAATAAAATCAGAAGTGTTACCTTCCCACACAGGGTTATTTGTAAAATCACCATCAACAAAACTTTCATCCCACTGCGCCAATGTTTGGGTGTAAACTATAAGAATAATTGCTAATGTAATAATACCTTTCATTATTTTTGTTGCAATATTTTTTAATAGATGTATTTAATAGATACACTTAATAGATACAATAACTAATAATTTTATGAAACTTGCAATTATAGGTGCTACAGGGTTAGTGGGTGGAGAAGTATTACAAGTGCTAAAGGAACGAATGGTGCAATTTAATGAACTTATTTTAGTAGCTTCTGAGCGTTCAGTTGGCAAAAAAATAGTGTTTAAAGGCAAAGAGTATGCTATTATTAGTATGCAAGATGCTATTAATCAGCAACCAGACATCGCCATTTTTTCGGCAGGTGGAGATACTTCGTTAAAATTTGCCCCTGAGTTTGCAAAGAAAGGCACGTTTGTAATTGATAATTCTTCGGCTTGGAGGATGAATCCTAATCACAAATTGATAGTTCCTGAAGTTAATGTAAATGAGTTAACGGAGGAAGATAAAATAATTGCGAACCCTAATTGTTCAACCATTCAAATGGTGATGGCGCTGGCTCCATTACACCAAGCGTATAAAGTAAAACGTGTGGTGGTTTCTACTTACCAATCGGTAACTGGTACAGGTAAGGCTGCTGTTAACCAAATGAATAATGAGCGTAATAATGTGAAGGGCGATATGGTATATCCGTACCCAATTGATAAAAACGTGATTCCTCATATTGATGTATTTATGGATAATGATTACACCAAGGAGGAGATGAAAATGGTGAATGAAACCCAAAAGATATTTGGAGATGACACGATTAAAGTAACGGCCACTGCCGTGCGCTTACCCGTAGTTGGAGGTCATGCCGAATCGGTAAATGTGGAATTTGAAAGGGAATTTAATATAGCAGAAGTAAAAGAATTACTATCAAACACTAGTGGCATTATTGTACAAGACAATCCCGCTAAAAACGAATACCCAATGCCGTTATATGCCCATGGCAAAGATGAGGTTTTTGTGGGCAGAATTAGAAGAGACGAAACACAAGCCAACACATTAAATATGTGGATTGTGGCAGATAACTTACGAAAAGGAGCGGCAACCAATGCCGTGCAAATAGCAGAACACTTAATTGCTAAATTATTGGCTCATGCTTAACGAGCTATTACAGCCAGCGGTTAAAGCATTTATAAAAGAGGTTCAGAAGAAACCTATTGATTATGACAGGCTTCTGTTTAATAAAAAAAAATACCCGAACATTCCTATGGAGTTGGTGGTGAATCAGTTAAAAGCTAGGGAAAAAGCAAAGAACAAACTTCCGAACTGGTTTAAAACGGATGGAATAATAATGCCTCCACTCTTATCTTTAGAGCAATCATCATCTGAGTTAACGGCCAAGTACAAATCGGAACTGTTTACGGGTAAGTTAGCGATTGATCTTACAGGAGGCGCAGGTGTTGATGCGTATTATTTATCAAAACAATTTAATCGGGTTATTTATGTAGATATAAACCCAAAATTAGCCGAGGCAGCTAAACATAATTTTTTAAAACTGGGGGCGACTAATATTGACGTTATTTCTGAAAAAAGTGAAAATTTTATCTCTCATTTTAAAGAAAAAGCAGACTTAATTTATATTGATCCTGCACGTAGAGATGCAGACCAAAAACTATTTTTATTAGAAGATTGCGCTCCTAATATTATAACACTACAAGCACTACTTTTAAAAAAGGCAAAGCAAGTATTAATTAAAGCATCACCAATGTTAGACATTTCATTGGCCATTAATCAATTAGAAAAAGTACACCAAGTCCATATTGTTGCGGTTAAAAACGAGGTAAAAGAACTCCTATTTGCTTTAAAAAATGAGAAAACGCAAGATTTGAAAGTAGTAACAATAGATTTAGCAACCAACACTACCTTTAATAGTATGTGGGATACTAAAGTTATAGTTAATTACTCAGCTCCACTACAATTTTTATATGAGCCTAATGCTGCCATTCAAAAATCTGGCAAAGCCGATTTACTAAGCACAGCATTTAACTTATTAAAATTAAATCAACACACCCATTTATTCACCTCTAATAAGCTAATGAAAGAATTTCCTGGACGAAAGTTTAACGTAATACATCAGCTTAAATATGATAAGAAAGAAATTAAGAAACATATTAAAGGAGGAAAAGCAAATATTTCAGTAAGAAATTTTGTGGACAGTGTAGAGGATATTCGAAAAAAAACAGGCATAAAACCAGGAGGAAACACCTACCTATTTGGCGTAAGAGATATAGACAACAAGCCCAAGATACTTGTATGCAGCAAAATTTAGCTTTTAATAGTTCTACTTTTGTTATAAGTAGCAGTATTATTGCAAATAGGGGCTCTAATAAAACCATGCAAAATAAGGTTTGATGGTTTTATTAGAGCCCCTAAATAGAGTTTAAAAGCTCATTCCATTTATTAAAGAGGCTTGTAAACTCTTTATTTTCATTCAATTATGGTTTACGTATTTTTTGTTATTGGTTTTATTGTCCTTATTAAAGGAGCCGACTTATTAGTTGATGGCGCATCCTCTATTGGTAAAAGGCTCAAGCTATCGAATATTATCATTGGTTTAACCATTGTCTCCTTTGGCACCTCTTTACCAGAATTATTGGTAAACCTTATGGCAAGTTTTAGTGGTAATTCTCAATTAGGAATAGGAAATGTATTGGGCAGTAATATCGCCAACATTTTATTAATTCTTGGCATTACAGCAATGGTTAAACCATTGCCGTTAACCAAAAACACTTATTTTAGCGAAATCCCATTTTCTTTAATTGCCACCTTATTAGTAGGTTTTTTAGCGAATGCCACTATTTTTAATGAAGCAGACCCTGCAGATGGTTTGCTTATATCTAGGTATGATGGAATTGTTCTTTTGTTTTTCTTCTTTTTGTTTATGGCCTATGTATATGTAGTGGCAAAACAAAACAAAGAAGAGATTAGCGAAACATCTGGCATTATTATAATGTCAACAAACAAGTCGGTTATTTATATTTTAATTGGCATGGTAGGCTTATTTTATGGTGGAAAATGGGTGGTGGATGGAGCCATTCATTTGGCTACTATTTTTGGCATGAGCCAATCGTTTATTGGGCTTACTATTGTAGCCATTGGCACTTCTTTGCCAGAGCTTGTTACCTCTATTATTGCCGTACGAAAAAACAATACTGATATTGCCGTTGGCAATGCTGTAGGATCTAATATTTTTAATTTATTATGGATTTTAGGGTTAAGTGCTACCATAAAACCTCTTGCTTTTGAAGTAGTAAGTAACTCTGATATTTTTATGATAATTATAGCAAGCACCATGCTTATTTTAGCAGTTATTGTCGGCAAAAGAACGGTTATTAGTCGTTGGGAAGGCTTTTGGTTTTTTCTTGCTTATACTGCATATATGATATTCTTAGTAATACGTGGTTAATAGGGCATGAATAATGCGAGTTAAATTAGCTAAAATTTAGTGTAATTTTTTTAGACCTACCAGGTAAACGAGCTATCGCCCTGCAAATAAACTACCCCGAGGCAGAGCCATCGGGGTATTA
>CAZGDC010000023.1:0-16153 GCA_964524405.1 uncultured Roseivirgaceae bacterium | reverse complement strand
AACGAGCTATCGCCCTGCAAATAAACTACCCCGAGGCAGAGCCATCGGGGTATTAGTTGGAGTTTGCTTTGCAAACAATCTTGTTTCCGGCCCAAAGGGTCGGGGAATTAAACCAAACGTTATCGCCCTGCAATTAAAAAACTTTATACTTCGATTTTGTTAAAATATCCTTTGCATCAGGATTTGCCATTAACTCTTGTAAAGTAACGGTAGGGTTATTTTTCATATAGGCTTTTGTAATATCCCAGCCCACCCAAGAGCCAATACGACCCGGGCATTTTTCGCCAATTTCTGCTACTTTGGGTCGCTCATCCATATATTTTTGCTTTTCAAAATGGTTGGTATTATACAACAGTTCATTATTTAAAAAATGATGCCAAATAATATCCTTGTTTTCTTCCACATCTACTAACTCTTGCCCACTGTACCAAACCAGTAAAGAGTCTGGGGTGCAAGGCATCATTTGCTTAGCAAAGTAGAATTTTTTTCCGTAGTAAATCATGTCAGCTAACATAGTTTGGTCGCGTGGATCTTCTTTTAAAAAGTTTTTGGCATAAAGCAACATAACGGCAGGCACAATGTAATTTTTATCATAGCGAGGTAATATATATTGAGGTATTCCCGTTGGTCGGTACTTGGCATCTTTACCTAAATAATACTCCAAGCCTATAATTATTTGGTCTTTACCCACATACATTTCGCTACTGCCAAACCCAGTAATCATTGTTTTTATTTCAGGAGCAACAAAGTTGGGGTAATAATGTTTTATATGGCTAAACGCCTCTTCAAATTCTAATTTAAGCGCACTAAAATCACCAAAATAAGCAATCGTTTCATTATAAAGCGTATCTACATAGGGGTTTTTAATGCGCTTATAAAGCTCCATTGCCAAAATGGAATCAGAAGGATATTGTTGACGACCTAAAAACGCATCTGCCAAAATAGGGTGTGATGAAATAAAATATTCTACCTCTTGAACTGATTTTAAATCAAACAACTCTTTTTCTAGCCGCTCAATAGTTATGGTTACTTTCTCAGATTCCTCTAATGATGGTGCATCAATACATTCATTATCTGGAGTACAAGCTAAACCAAAAGTTAATAGAATTAAGATAAAATGGTTTTTCATATAAAAATACACGTCATTCCTGCCTTCGCAGAAATGACGTAAGTTATGTAATTAATCCAGTTTAATCTCTTCCTTCATAGCATTTAAGAAATGATATTCTGTAACTGCCAACGAAGAATCTTCAATAATTTTTACCCATTTACCAAATTTTCTCCACCAACTATATCGGATAGAAAAAATGCCTTTCGTAAAATACGTGTATAAATAAGGGTGAACAACTAAAGAAAGACCTTGCTCATTTTGATTTTCTACTAAATTAGTAAGTGCATCTTCAATTTGGTCGGAGATATTAATAGAAGCCGTTATTTTTCCTGTACCATTACAAGTAGGGCAACTTTCAGCGGTTTTAATATCTACTTCTGGCCTTACACGTTGCCGTGTAATTTGCATTAAACCAAATTTAGAAAGCGGCAAAATGGTATATTTGGAGCGATCCCCATCCATTTCCGTTTTCATTTTTTGCTGCAATAATCTACGGTTTTCAACCCTGCGTAAATCAATAAAATCTACTACAATTATGCCCCCCATATCGCGCAAGCGTAATTGGCGAGCAACTTCGGCCGCAGCTTCTAGGTTTACAGTCAATGCCGTAGCTTCTTGGTCAGCTTCCCGGTTGCTTTTATTACCACTGTTTACATCAATTACGTGTAAAGCTTCGGTGTGCTCAATTATTAAATAACCACCCCCTCTAATGCTAACCGAGCGACCAAACATTAGTTTAATTTGCTTCTCTAACCCAAACGACTCAAAGAGCTTAACTTTGCCATTATAATACTTTACAATGCCTTCTTTTTCGGGGGCAATTTGCTTGATATATGCTTGAATTTCTTCAAACATATCTTTATCGTCCACCGTAATTTTGTCAAAGCTCTCGTTTAAAACATCTCTTAAAATGGAAGATGTTTTACTTATTTCGCTAACAATTACATCTCGTGGCTTGGCTGTTTTAAGCAGTTCCATGCCAGCCTTCCACTTTTGAAATAAAATATCGAGGTCGGTATGGAGTTCGGCAACAGATTTGCCTTCGGCAACCGTTCGAATAATTACGCCAAAATTCTCTGGTGTAATCGAATTCATTAAGCGCATTAAGCGTTTTCGCTCATCGCTATTGCTAATTTTTTTAGATATGCTTACCGCTTTAGAAAACGGCACAAGCACAATGTATCTTCCTGCTAGTGATAACTCACAGGATAGTCGAGGCCCTTTGGTAGAAATAGGTTCTTTTACAACCTGAACAAGAATTTTTTGGTTTCGAGTTAATACTTCGGCTATTTTACCGTGCTTATTTATATCGGGTAAAATCTTAAACCCACCTAATTCGGGCTTGGCATGTCTGCTCTGAACCTGTTTTGTGTACTTATTTAATGATTGTACTTTAGGTCCTAAATCTAAATAATGCAGAAATGCATCTTTCTCGTAACCAACATCAACAAACGCGGCATTTAGCCCTTGAACCACTTTTTTTACAGTACCTAGGTAAATTTCACCCACTGTAAACTGGCGGCCATCGTCTTCTCGATGATATTCTAATAATCCTTTGTCCTTTAATAAGGCAATCCGACTTCCTGATTGAGTAGCACTAATTACTAACTCATTACTCAAAATAATAGTCGTTTATGTTAAATATTTATACTGCCTAAACCAAGTAAACCAGGTAAACCAAGTAACGATACTTGTTATCTTGTAAACGGAGCTTAGGTTAACCAATAAACGCTCTGTAGCACATCCCAAGGGATTAGTTACAGAGCGAGTATGTTAGCAGCGTTAGCTACCCATCTATTTTTTCTTATGTCTGTTCTTTCTTAAACGCTTTTTACGTTTATGTGTAGAAATCTTATGTCTTTTTCTTTTTTTACCGCAAGGCATAATGTTGTTGTTTTTGTTTAATCTCCAATTATAGAGTTAAACTGTTTATAATTTATTTAATTTTTTGTAGATAATAATCAACATCGGCTTCCACCTCCTCTGATATATCTAGCAATTTCAATTTTTTAAAAAACACTTTTGCTTCATTGGTATTGCTCATGTTAAAATTTGCAATAGCCAAATAGTACAACCCATTTATATCGCTACTATCTACTTTAACCAATAAGGTTAAATATGTATTGGCTTTTTCAAAATTATTATGTTGATAGGCACGAATACCTAATTGATAAAGGGCTTCTTTATTAGTAGCATTCGTCTGCAAAACTTCTTGGAGCAATTGGGAGGATTTTTTCGGATTACTATAGGAAAAATAAAGATTTGCCAAGGCTAGTTTTATTTCTTCTGTTGAGTCCTGATTAATAATTTTTTCAAAACAAGCAATTGCTTTTGTTGCCATTTGCTGTTCTTTTTCCTTTCCAGAAGCATGTTGAAATGCTTTATAATACATCAATCCAGCGTTTTCCCAGTTTCTCTCGTTCGAGAAACGGTTGGCAATCAGCTCTTTATAGCGGGCTGCACTATCGTACTGTACTTTTTTTGCATAATAGGACGATAACTGGAGCGCAAAGTTAGCATAATTTTTGGAACTTATTGATACAAACAAACTGTCTTTTAGCAACTTAATGCTTTGGGCTTCAGACAAAGAGTTATTCTGCGTTATTAATACGTTCGAATCAGACAAGTTTTTATATTTATCTACAAACCAATAAGTATAAAAAAATAACAGAAGAGCCGCAATGGCTGTGGTTATTACAATTGCTTTAATCCAAATACGCATCTAATAGAAAAATTTAGGCTGCAAAGATAGGTTAATTTTAGATAATGTCTAAAATCCGCAAGGCGCTTCGTAGTCAAATTCTTATGCCATATTAGCATTGAAATGCCGCATTAGATTGCTTCTTAGACTTTTTTAACTCCTCAATTTCTTTTTCAAGTATTGCAATCTTCTCATTTGATGGATTCAAATTGGATGGCAATGATGCCTTTACCTCTTTTATGGCAATAAAAGCACCTATTCACCCAAGAGTCATTCCGGCTAAAAGTGCTTTCCCCGCTAAAATTTAGCTATTTTTAGCACCACAGCGGTGCTATGCTAAGAAAAATAAGCTTCGTTTATCAAAAAATCAACTATTTTTATCTCGAAAGTACCTCGGCTGAATAGGTACCAATAAAAAAACGTGTAACTTGTTTGCATGAATCCAACTCTTTCACAAATATTAATAATTGATATAGAAACCATTCGGCTAACAGCTACTTATAATGAACTCCCCGAACGAATGCAAAAACAGTGGGAGAAAAAAGCCTTCAATCTAAGAAAACCTGATGAAATTACGCCCGATGAAATGTATATGGAGCGGGCAGGTATTTATGCTGAATTTGGACAAGTAATTGTCATTGCAATTGGGTTTTATATCTATCAAAATGAGGAGTGGCATTTTAGGGTTCGGTCTATCTCTAGCGACAACGAAAAAGAACTTTTAGAAAAATTCATGGGAATTCTTAGTAAGTTTAATTCTAAAACCACGTATCTATGCGGTCATAACGGAAAAGAGTTCGACTTTCCGTATATCTCAAGAAGGCTATTGGTAAATGGTCTCCAACTCCCTAAACTTTTAGATACAGCTGGCAAAAAACCTTGGGAAGTTAATCATATTGATACGATGGAGCTTTGGAAATTTGGGGATAGGAAAAACTATACTTCTCTTGATTTACTCGCTGCTATATTCGAAATTCCATCAAGCAAATCTGATATAGACGGCAGCCAAGTAAGCCAAGTTTTTTATGAAGAAAATGAAAATGGCGAAGGCCTAGAACGAATTGCAGAGTACTGCGCAAGAGATGTGATTGTAACAGCACAGCTCTTATTAAAACTGAAAGGGCAACCTTTAATAGATGAAAAGAATATCCATATAGTGGAATAAACAAATTACAACTCCACTTTAATACCATTTTAATTTTGAGATGGTATTAACACGTCATTACGAACCCATTCCTAGATTTTTAGTATCATACGGTATCTTTTTGGGTGAAGCAATCTATATTGTCAAGTAAAGAGATTGCCTCAAGAATTCCTCTATCGCAATGACGATAAATAAATCCGTATTTTTGAATAATAATTATGAGTAACAAACGAAATAATGGGGCTCCTCGAATTGGAGGAAAACGAAAATTTGACCCTAAAGTAATAAAAGAAAAAGTACTTGATTACATAGATTGTAATATCAGCAAGGCCTTTTCGAGCAAGCAACTTATTAAACGACTAAACATACGAGACTCCTCTTCGAAGGCAGCGGTATTGCCAATTTTAGAGATGCTGGCACGTGAAGGGAAAGTAGAAAAACTAAGAAATGGCTATAAAAGCCTTAAAAAAGCAGAAACAGTGCAGGGCACAGTTGACCATGTAAACGCACGGTTTGCTTATATTGTAACCACCTCCGACCATGGAGATGTGTGGATAAAAACTGACTTACTAAAACAAGCAATGGATGGCGATACCGTGGAAATTATGGTGTTTCCAACAAAACATGGCAAACGCCCCGAAGGGCAGGTAGAGCGAATTATATCACGTAAAGCCACCGATTTAGTAGGCAAAATTGAGTTCTCCACTCGCTACGCTTTTGTGGTACCAGATAATCGAAAAATCCACACAGATGTGTTTATTCCTTTAAATAAAGTGATGAATGCCAACCATAAGGATAAGGTAATTGTAAAAATAAATAAATGGCCAAGCCACGGGCAAAACCCTGAAGGCGAAGTTATTCGTGTATTAGGCCCTGCCGGTAAACATGAGACGGAAATGCATTCGATTATGGCCGAATACAGTTTACCTTTTGAGTTTCCAAACAAGGTGGAAGAGGAAGCCAATCAGCTAAACGACAAACTCCCTACCGATGAAATAAAGAAACGTAAAGATTTTCGCTCTACAACAACCTTCACGATTGACCCACTGGATGCCAAAGATTTTGACGATGCCATTTCATACAAACCCTTAAAAAATGGAAATATTGAAATAGGTATTCACATCGCAGATGTTACGCATTATGTACGCCCTAAAACAGCCTTGGAAGAAGAGGCCGTTAAAAGAGCCACTTCAGTTTATTTAGTAGATAGAACCATTCCTATGCTGCCAGAGCATATTTCGAATGGGCTTTGCTCGCTACGACCGAACGAAGATAAACTTACTTTTTCAGCGGTTTTTGAATTAACTCCAGAGGCAGAAATTGCCAAAGAATGGTTTGGAAGAACCATCATTCATTCGGACAGAAGGTTTACCTACGAAGAAGCACAAGAAGGAATCGAATCCAAAGCAGGTGATTTTGCAGAGGAGCTAAATGAGCTAAACCGATTAGCTAAAACATTGAAGAAAGAACGCTCTAAAAGAGGTGCAATAAATTTTGAAACCACAGAGGTTCGCTTTCAATTAGCAGAAGATGGAACACCATTAAGAGTAGTGCCTAAAGTGCGCGTGGATGCCCATAAATTGGTAGAAGAGTTTATGCTATTGGCCAATAAACGAGTAGCACAATATGTATTCGATCTCCATAAAGGGAAAGAACGAGATACATTTGTGTATCGAACCCACGATAATCCCGACCCTGAAAAGATTAAGACATTTGCCACATTTGCCAAACGATTTGGGCACGAAGTTGATATAGAAGGAACTAGAATATCTACAGCTATTAACTCACTAATCGTAGATATCGAAGGCAAACCAGAAGAAAATATATTGCAATCATTAGCCATACGATCTATGGCCAAGGCCAAATATACCACAGAAACCAATGGCCATTTTGGTTTAGCATTTACACATTATACCCATTTTACATCCCCGATTAGGCGATACCCCGATATGATGGTACATCGCTTATTGCAACATTACCTTGATGGAGGAAATTCTGTAAGTAAAGATGATTATGAAGAGGTTTGCCTCCACAGCTCTGGAATGGAAAAGAAAGCCTCAGAGGCTGAACGTGCTTCTATAAAATACAAGCAGGTTGAGTTTATGAAAAATGCAGAGGACAAGCCTTATGATGGAGTAATTACAGGCTTAACCGAATGGGGGATTTTTGTAGAAATAACAGAAACCAAATGTGAAGGAATGGTTCGAATGAGTGAAATGACAGATGATTTTTATGAATTTGATGAGGACAATTACCGCATTATTGGCAAGCGCAATAAAAAAATGTTAAGCTTAGGAGATAAAGTGGTGGTAAAAGTAATAGACACCAACATCGACCGCAGAACCATAGATTTAGCTTTTGTAGAAAAAAACTAACCACTAAGGCGCAGATTCGCTAAGAGAAAAAACAAAAGACAGCATTGGAGTAAATAGTTAGGAAAAAATTTTGCGCCTCTGTGGTAACCTCCTTTGTGTAACTTTGTGCTTCTTTGTGCTTCTTTGTGGTTAATATCTAAATGAATCAAGACTTAAATACACTTTTAAATAAGATAAATACGGGCTTAGAGAACCTTGCGCTCCCAGCAAGCCCTAAAAATCTCTATGACCCTATAAAATACATCCTTCAAATAGGAGGCAAGCGAGTACGACCCATGCTGGCTATGTTAGCTTATCAGCTCTATAAAAAAGACGTTGATAAAGTAGTGTTGCCCATTCTTGCCTTAGAGGTATTTCATAACTTTACACTAGTGCATGATGATATTATGGATGAGGCTCCATTACGAAGGGGAAACGAAACCGTACACACCAAATGGGATAGCAATATTGCTATTTTATCGGGCGATGTAATGATGGTAAAAGCGTATGAGCTATTAAGTCATACACCCAAAGAATTGCTACCCATTATTCTTACCAAGTTTAATGCGTGCGCCCAAAAAGTATGCGAAGGGCAGCAAAAAGATATGGATTTTGAAAGCCTCCCATCAGTAACGGTAGATGAATACCTAGATATGATTCGTCAAAAAACAGCCGTTCTTTTAGGTTTTAGTCTTGAAATGGGAGCAATTCTTGGGGGAGCTCCCAAAGAAGAAAGCGACAAATTGTACGAAGTGGGCGTAAACCTCGGCCTTGCCTTTCAACTGCAAGACGACCTGTTAGATTTGTACGGAGGAGATGATTTTGGCAAACAAGTGGGTGGAGACATTATTAATAAAAAAAAATCCATATTGATTACAAAGGCTTTAGAACTTTCAAACGATAAGCTTACGCTCTTAAAAAACTATAATTCTTCTGTTACCAAGTTACCTCATAAAGTAAAAATTATTGGCGATGAATTCGAGTTGTTAAAAATTCAGGCACACGTTAAAAAGATGATTTTATCCTACGAGCTTATAGGAAACAATGATTTGAGTAAATTTACTTCTCCAATGCTCCCCATGCTCATTCAATATATTTCAATACTAAAATCTAGAATTAAATAGTGTATCTAAATAAAAAAACACCACTTCGCCTAGTTTTGCAATTCATATAATTATATTTAGTTTTAAAACAATCTTCATTATTTTCGAATGACATCAACTCCTCAAACACTCGACCAACTACTTGGCATACAATACCCTGTTATTGTAGCACCCATGTTTTTAATTTCTAATACCGCCATGATTAAAGCGGCTTTGGATGCTGGAGTTACCGCTGCTTTTCCAGCCTTAAACTACCGCACCGATCAAGAATTGCGAGATGCCATTGCAGAAATTAAAGCGCATTCTGATAAACCTTTTGGTGTTAATTTAATTGTAAATAAGTCTAATACAAAATACAAATCGCAGTTAAAAACACTGGTTGAGCTAAAGGTTGATTACATCATTACTTCGTTAGGCAGCCCAAGAGAAATAATTGAACAAGCCCATAAAGTAGGCATTAAAGTATTTTGTGATGTTGTTGATTTAAAATTCGCCAAAAAAGTTGAAGAATTAGGAGCCGATGGCATCATTGCAGTTAATAGCAGAGCAGGTGGTCACTGTGGCGGAATGTCTCCCGAAGATCTTATTAAAGAATTAACTAATAATTGCTCCATCCCCATTATTTCTGCCGGAGGCATAACTAATAGTGCTGGTATTAAAGAGGCTCTTGCACATGGTGCAAGTGGGGTTCAAGTAGGCACTATTTTTATTGCCTGTGATGAGGCCCCAATAACCCAAGAGTATAAGCAGGCAATGGTAGATTATGGTGAAAAAGACATCATCCTTTCTACCAAAATATCTGGCACCGCTATTACCGTTATTAATACACCTTATGTGCAAAAAGTAGGCACCAAGAAAAATTTTTTAGAATGGTTATTAAAAAAGAACAAATGGCTTAAAAAGTACATAAAAATGATTATTATGTATAAAGGAATGAAGCAAATTGAAAAAGCCGCTTTTGGCTCCTCCTATAATAATGTGTGGGTTGCTGGGCCTGCCATTGAATCTGTAAAATCTATTAGACCATTAAAAAACATTATTGGCGATTTAGTAAAAGGCCTCTAATGCTCTCCCACCCCTTTACTATTGTTCCTCTTGCTTCAATTTCTTCCCATTAAAAAATATAATATGTTTTATTAATAGCAACTCATAAATATTTGCTATCTTAAATTTTGGAGTCATAAAATCCCTCTATGAATCAAAATTTATCCGTGTTTTTGGCCATTATTGGCTTTGGCGTTGTTGCTGTGGCTGCAGCTCGATTAGCCGGTTATTTTAGTAAAATAAAATTGCCCCTTATCACAGGGCTCCTTATTTCTGGCATTATCACAGGCCCATTTATTCTTAACCTAATACCCACTTCATCCATTGGGCACTTAGGCTTTATAAATGATATTGCCTTGGCTTACATCGCATTTGCTGCTAGTGCCGAGCTCTATTTAAGAGAAATGCGAAGTAGAATCCACAGCATTAAATGGATGACTTTTACTCAGTTGTTTTTTACTTTTCTGCTCAGTGGTCTTACCATTTTTTTCCTATCTAGTTATATCCCATTTATGCAAGAAATGCCGTTGGTATTTAAAATTGGCATTTCTGGCCTATTTGCAGCTATTTTTACTGCTCGATCTCCCGCTTCAGCCATCGCTGTAGTAAGTGAAATGAGAGCGAAAGGCCCTTTTGTACAAACCGCCATTGGTGTAACCGTTCTTATCGATGTGTTTGTAATTCTCCTCTTCTCATTTACTTTGGAAGTATGCATTGCTTTTTTTGAAGGGACAGGGCTTGATTTACTATTTGTTGGCATCATTACACTCGAATTATTATCTAGTGTCGGAATTGGTATCCTGTTAGGGTTTCTCCTTGTAGGCGTCTTAAATACTCACTGGCGGCAACCTTATAAACTAGTTCTTATTCTTCTTTTGGGCTATCTCACGTATGTGCTTCATCATTGGTTAAATGACATTACTCTCCTTCAATTTAACCATAGCTTTAGCATTGAACCTTTATTGGTTTGCCTCATTGCGAGTTTTTATGTAACTAATTACAGTAAATTTAGAGCTGAGTTTTTAAGGATCCTAGAGAAATCTGCCAAGTATATCTACATTCCATTTTTCTTATTAGCAGGAGCTTCCCTTCAACTAGATTTATTTATTGAGGTAGCCGGTATTGCCTTTATCATGTTTTTGGTTCGCTTATTTGGCTTAATGGTAGGCGGTTACACAGGCGCCAGCATTACCAAAGATACACCCCTGTTTAAACGATTAGCATGGATGCCCTACGTAACACAAGCGGGCGTTGGATTAGGCCTTACCACCATTGTAGCTAATACATTTCCCGAATGGGGCGTAGAGTTTTCTACCATTGTTATAGCTGTAATAATTGTAAATCAATTAGTGGGGCCTGCTATATTTAAATGGGCTATTAATAAAGTTAAAGAAGGGCATACCAGAGCAGATACACCTGCTTTTGATGGAATAAAAGATGCAATCATCTTTGGGTTTGAACCGCAGTCTGTTGCCTTAGCTAGGCAATTAATCGAAGCTGGCTGGAAAGTTAAAGTAGCTACCCTCTTGCCCGATATTAAAAAAGAAGAATATAAAGACCTAGACATTTACCATTTTAACGAAATAGATCTGGCTGCGCTCGAAAAACTAGATGCAAAACTTTCCGAAGCCGTAGTTCTAATGCTTACCGATGAAGAAAATCTTGCCCTATGCAACCTTATTTATGAACATATTGGAACACACGAAATCATCGTTCGACTAAACCATCGCTATAATTTTAATAAATTTCACGATTTAGGCGCAATCATTGTTGATCCATCAACTGCCATTGTCTCTTTACTCGATCATTTTGTTCGATCACCACAAGCCGCATCATTGCTACTTGGCATGCAAGAAGGGCAAGATAGTATGGACATTCAAGTACTAAATAAAGATATTCAAGGCTTACTTATCCGTGATCTACGCTTACCTGCGGATGTAATTATATTATCTGTAAAAAGGCGAGGCAATCTAATTATTTCGCACGGCTATACCCGACTTAGAGCAGGCGATACCCTCACCATGGTCGGCTCTAAAAAAAGTTTGGCACAAGTATCACTAAATTTTGGGTATTAATACGTCATCCTGTCCCAATCAGCAAGTGACTTGATAATTAATGGCGATGCAAAACCAACTATATTTACTATTGGCAAAAGAGGCACCCGCTGACTCGTAGTTTCATTAAAGTTTAGCTACTAATAACCATTTACTTTTTACAATTAACTATTTTTGCCCTTATGGCAAATAATGATGACAATCTTCTAAAAAAAATCATTTCTCATTCTAAAGAATATGGTTTTATTTTTCCTTCTAGCGAAATATATGATGGCTTAGCTGCCACGTACGATTACGGACAAAATGGCGTTGAGCTTAAAAATAACATCAAGCAATATTGGTGGAAATCAATGGTGCAAATGAACGAAAACATTGTGGGCATTGATACCGCCATTTTTATGCACCCCACTACTTGGAAAGCTTCAGGCCACGTAGATGCCTTTAACGACCCGTTAATCGACAATAAAGATTCGAAAAAAAGATACCGAGCGGATGTACTGGTAGAAGACCATATTGCTAAAATTGAAGGAAAAATAGCCAAAGAGGTAACCAAAGCAGCCAAACGTTTTGGAGATGCCTTTAACAAAGATGAGTTTGTTTCTACCAACGGTAGAGTGGTTGGCTATAAGGAGAAAATTGCTAGTATCGAAAAGCGAATGCAAGAAGCCATAGACACCCAAAACTATGCTGATTTTAAAACACTCATCGAAGACCTAGACATCTCTTGCCCCGTTTCTGGCTCTAAAAATTGGACCGATGTACGCCAATTTAATTTAATGTTTTCTACCGAAATAGGATCGGTAGCAGGTGATGCTAGCACCATTTACCTCCGTCCAGAAACCGCTCAAGGCATTTTTGTAAATTACCTTAACGTTCAAAAATCGGGCAGAATGAAACTCCCTTTTGGCATTGCACAAATTGGGAAAGCATTTAGAAACGAAATTATTGCCCGCCAGTTTATTTTTAGAATGCGAGAGTTTGAGCAAATGGAAATGCAGTTTTTTGTAAAACCAGGAGACGAGCTCGATTGGTACGAAAAATGGAAAGAAAAGCGAATGAAATGGCATAGTGCTCTTGGATTAGGAGAAAATAGCTATCGTTTCCACAACCATTTAAACTTAGCACATTATGCCAATGCCGCAGCCGATATTGAATATGATTTTCCTATGGGATTTAAAGAACTAGAAGGCATTCACTCTCGAACGGATTTTGATTTAACCGCACATGAAAACCATTCAGGTAAAAAATTGCAATTTTTCGACCCACAAGAAAACAAAAATTACGTGCCTTTTGTGGTTGAAACTTCCATTGGGCTCGACCGAATGTTTTTAGCCGTGCTATCTGCAGCCTATAACGAAGAAACACTAGAAGACGGCTCTATGCGAGTAGTATTAAACATACCACCTGCTTTGGCTCCCACTAAAGTGGCCGTATTGCCATTAACCAAAAAAGATGGCTTACCCGAAAAAGCACGGGAACTTATTGATGCGTTAAAATTTGATTTTACAGCTCAATACGATGAAAAGGATGCCATTGGTAAACGCTATAGAAGACAAGATGCAATCGGAACCCCCTATTGTGTTACCATCGATCATCAAACATTGGAAGATAATACGGTAACCATTCGCGACCGCGACACGATGAAACAAGTGAGAGTTGCAATGGAAGAAGTGAGAACTACACTTGAGAAAAGCACTTCTATGACCAACCTATTGCGTAAGCTCTAGGGGATTTATATATATAAGCATGGTTGTATTTTATATTGCTCTAATTGTTTTTGTCATTATTATGGCACATAAATTTTATGGGCTTGATGGATTATTATTAAGGTTTAGAGCAAATAAACCCTTACATATACAATACAAAGCACCTATAGAAAAGTATAATAAGTTTTACCAGCAGCTACCCACTAAAAGTAAATTACTGTTTGAACAAAAAGTAAACTACTTTATACTTCGTAAAACATTTATTGCCAGAAGTTTGCCCGAAGTAACAGACGAAATGAAAGCTTTAATTGCAGCTACAGCTGTACAATTAACATTTGGATTGCCTTCCGTTTCACTAAAGCATTTCGATAAAATTATCATTTACCCTAACGATTACTACTCAACCATTAACCGGCAGTATCATAAAGGAGAAGTAAACCCTCGCCTTAAAGCCATTGTACTTTCTTGGCAGCATTTTGTAGAAGGGCTAGCCAACCCCACAGATGGATTAAACCTTGGCTTGCACGAAATGGCTCATGCGTTAAAGTTCGAAAATCTTATTAAAAATAAAGAGTACGATTTTTTTAATGCTAAAGAGTACGAAAAATGGAAAGGTATTGCACAAACAGAAATGGTCAAAATTAAGAAGGGAGAAGACACCATTTTTAGAAGCTATGCATCCGTAAATGAAGATGAGTTTTTTGCTGTATGTATGGAAATCTATTTTGAGCAACCGCAAAAACTATTCGAATACAACCCTCATCTATATAAAACCCTTTCAAATTTATTAAGGCAGGATGTTAAGCAGTTGTACAATAAAGCCCTTAGTTCGTAAGGGTAATTCATACTATTAACCTGGCGGACGCATTTTAGGATTATCAAATAAATAAAACGTCATTCCTGCGGAGGCAGGAATCTCTAAATCAAGTTTTTTAAAAGATTAAAATCCTAATTAATATTCGCCACTTTAATAACATTGAAATGGCATAATTCATACCTGTCCTTAAATTCCATATTATTTTATGATTTATTTTGTAGCACGTAGTGCTATTTGCTAAAAACTCAAAGAGAAACGTCATTTCGTAGTGCAACGGAGAAATCTTTGCCACTTATAGTAGCTGGCTACATGGCTAAGATTCTTCATAGGAGTCCTTCGTGACCTTAGGAATGACTTATAGGAGCGGATTTAATGGAATGCTAAGCATTTTGCTGTATTTATTAGAACTTAGCCAATAATAATTACTTATCAAAAAAACGAAACGAAAAATTAATCGAGTTATTCAATAATCTCTTGTTTCTTTGAGGCTCAAAACAAACCAGATGAAGACACTGCTAAATTTATTGTTAACAGTTACTCTTTTTACGAGTTGTAGTAAAAATACCGAAACCAAAAAAGAAGTAATTGAAGAAATTAAACATTCCTATGCTACTGGGTTTTCTATCCAAAAAAAACCAAAATATATATTAGTAACCATAAAAACACCTTACAAAAATGCTGATAAGGGGCTACGATACGTGTTGTATCCACGCAATACAGAAAAGCCCAATATAGAAGCCGATGCCTACATTCCCATTCCTATCCAATCAATTGTGTGCACTTCCACCACCCATATCCCATTATTAGATTATTTAGGCGAAACGGATAAGTTGGTGGGCTTTCCTACCACCGATTATATAAGTTCGGTTGAGATGAGAAAACGTATAAATGCAGGAAAGGTGGTAGAACTAGGCATTGATAATGCCCTCAATATCGAAAAACTAATTGAGCTAAACCCTGACCTCGTTATGGCTTACACCATGACAAGCGATTTTGGTCAATTTAATAAAATTCAGGAAGCAGGAATACCCGTGTTAATTAATGCTGAATATATGGAGCTAGATCCATTAGGAAGAGCAGAGTGGATTAAACTAGCAGGACTCCTTTTTGGCAAAGAAGAAAAAGCAGACACTGTTTTTACTAGAATTGAACGTGCATATAATACCACTATACAATTGGTGGCAAACAGCAAAAATGCCCCAACAGCGATGAGTGGCTCTATGTACAGCGATACTTGGTATATGCCAGGTGGAAGAAACTATGCTGCTAAATTATTAACTGATGCAGGATATAATTACCTCTGGAAGGGCGACACCTCCACCAGTTTTTTAGCTTTAAGTTACGAGGCTGTTTTAAACAAAGCCAACAAAGCCGAATATTGGATTGGCGCGAGCAACTTTGGCTCACGCCAAGAAATGAAAGAAGCTAATGAGCGGTATAGTTTTTTTGCACCGTTTAAAACAGGGAATGTGTATTCTTATAACAAACGAATGGGAGCCAAAGGAGGTAGTGAATTTTTAGAACTTGGTTATCTGCGCCCAGATCTTATTTTAAAAGACTTAGTTAAAATTAGCCACCCTAAACTATTGCCTAAGCACGAGTTGTTTTTCTATTTTCAATTGCCAGAAAAAAAGAACACTAAAGGTTATACATTTTAATCGCAGAGCGGTATCCTATTTCATTAAATCCGCATTCTAAGACCTCTCAAAAAAGGGAGCCCACCTGTAGCACAAAGCCTAAGTTATATAATGATGAAATTTTAAAAGCCCCCAAAGAGCCCTAGGTGAAGATGTGCTAGCATGCAATAACTGAGATTAAAAAAATAATTCTAATTTAATTCCAAATACGCTATTTAGAGTAATTCCAAATAATAAAATAGTATTACTTTTGCCTTCTAGTGTTAAGTTAAGTGTGAAATGGTGGTTAAGTTGAAGTTATTTATGTTTTTGGCGAAGTAAAAAAATAGGAGCATAGCTTTGCTACGTGAATATTTTTTTAGGAAGTCAAAAGCGGAAAGAACAAAACTTGGGCTGACAGTTTACACTTAACTTAACACTAGTTAACTTAATTAAGCGAAAAACAGATTTTAACTATACTACAGAAGGCAATAATTATACAT
>CAZGDC010000022.1:18374-22293 GCA_964524405.1 uncultured Roseivirgaceae bacterium | reverse complement strand
ATAACGCAACTATTTCAGCAGCTACTTCTGTAGCAGCAATAGCCTGTGGGCTAAGGCCAAACGATATCAGGCCCTAAGGGTCGTCCATATTTTTGCGGAGCTATGTGCTCTGCCCTTTCTATCCATTTTCTTATTTCTTAAAAACTGCCTCAAAGCGGTTTAACATCTACTAATTTCCTTTTATGGAATTTAACATCACTATGGCTTCGGCTGCACATATCAAATATGCTAGTGCAATTAGCGATATGATTAGCAATGCTTCTCTCAAACGAGGTACTGGTATTGCCTATCGGTCTCCTGAATATATACAGCATAAAATACAAGAAGGAAAAGCTATTATTGCTCTATTGGGTGATGAAGTTGCAGGGTTCTGCTACATCGAAACATGGAGCCATCACAAGTATGTGGCAAACTCTGGACTCATTGTTTCGGGTCAATTCCAAAATAAAGGCTTAGCTGCTAAAATTAAAAAGAAGGCCTTTCAACTTTCTATTAAGCTATACCCAAAGGCACACCTATTTGGTATAACTACAAGTTTACCCGTAATGAAAATTAACTCTTCACTTGGGTATAAGCCTGTTACATTTTCTGAACTTACCGAAGATGAAGCATTTTGGAAAGGATGCCAAGGGTGTAAAAACTATGACATTTTACAACGTAATGATCGGAAAATGTGCCTTTGTACTGGAATGCTTTATAAACCCAACGAAGAAATAAAGTTACTATTAGAACCACCTATAAAGCGTTGGGATAAATTCAAATTATTTCTTAAAGCCCGAACAAAACGACTAAAAAATCTTAACATAAAAAACCATGTCTAAAAAAGTAGTACTCGCATTTAGTGGAGGTTTAGATACTTCCTATTGCGTAAAATATTTGCAGAATGATTTAAACCTTGAAGTTCACGCTGTTTTGGTAAATACGGGAGGCTTTGATACAGAGGAGTTAAAAAAAGTAGCGCAAAATGCTAAAAATCTTGGAGCTGCTTCCTTTAAAGTGCTTAACCAAGTGGAAAAATATTATCATAAGGTAATTAAATATCTAATTTTTGGCAATGTGCTTAAAAACAACACCTATCCACTTTCGGTAAGTGCCGAGCGTACGGTGCAAGCCGTGGCCATAGCAGAATACGCAAAAAATCTTGAGGCAGATTTTATTGCGCACGGTAGCACAGGGGCAGGCAACGATCAAGTGCGATTCGATTTGGTATTTCAAACCTTAGCTCCTAGCTGTAAAATTCTAACTCCCATCCGTGATTTACAGCTTTCGCGCGAACAGGAAATAGACTATTTAACATCGCAAGGGGTTAATGCTTCGTGGGAAAAATCAAAATACTCCATTAATAAAGGCCTTTGGGGTACGAGTATTGGGGGAGTGGAAACCTTAACCTCCCATACGCCATTGCCCGAAGAGGCTTGGCCTTCGCAATTAGAAAAAGCAGAAAGCGAACAAATATCTATTGAGTTTAAGCAAGGAGAACCTATTGGAATTAATGGAAAAGTGCTTGGATCCGTTAAAACAATTGAAACCTTAAATATACTAGGAGGCAGCTATGCTATTGGGCGCGATATACATATTGGTGATACCATTATTGGCATCAAAGGCCGTGTTGGGTTTGAAGCACCTGGCGCTTTAATGATTATTAAAGCACATCATAGCCTTGAAAAACACACCCTTAGTAAATGGCAGTTGAATTATAAAGAGCAGCTCGGCAGTTGGTACGGAATGCTTTTGCACGAGGCGCAATACTTAGACCCCGTTATGCGAAACATTGAAGCTTTTTTAAGCGATTCGCAAACACAAGTAACGGGTTCGGTAAAGCTTACATTGGCTCCTTACCGGTTTACCATTGATGGCATTGAAAGCCCCAATGATTTAATGAATAACGACTTTGGTGCTTATGGCGAAATGAATAAAGCGTGGACGGCACAAGACGTAAAAGGGTTTATCAAAATTATGGCCAACCCCCATCAATTATTTAATCGCAGGGCGATAGCCCATTTGGTTTAATTCCCCGACCTCTTTGGGTCGGAAACAAGATTGTTTGCAAAGCAAACCCCAACTAATACTCCGATGGCTCTGCCTCGGGGTAGTTTAATCAGATAACAAAAAAGAAATGATAAACGTAGGAATAGCAGGAGGTGCAGGATATACCGCAGGAGAGCTTTTACGGATACTTATTAATCATCCATTCGTGGAAATTAAAACCATTAAGAGTACTTCGTTTGCAGGCAAAAAAGTGAGCGAAGTACATCAAGATTTAATGGGAAGCGAACTCCTATTTACAAAGGAATTAGACCTTGATGTTGAGGTATTATTTTTATGCATGGGGCACGGCAAATCACGCTTGTTTTTGCAAGAAAACAAGGTGCCCGAATCGGTAAGTATTATTGATTTAAGCCATGATTTTCGGCTAAAAAATACTCAAACAATCGCTGGACGTACATTTGTTTATGGGTTGCCTGAAACAAATAAAGAAGTAATTAAAACCGCATCCAACATTGCCAATCCTGGGTGTTTTGCTACGGCCATTCAAGAAGCGTTGCTCCCGTTGGCTCATAAAGGTTGGCTTAATAACGAGGTACATATTAATGCCATTACAGGCTCTACGGGTGCCGGGCAGCAGCCAACCGAAACCACCCATTTTAGTTGGCGAAGCAATAATGTAAGTGTGTATAAACCATTTACACATCAGCATTTGGATGAAATTGGCGAAACCTTGGTTCAACTCCAACCTGAATTTGAAAACGAACTAAATTTTATACCTATTCGAGGAAATTTTACGAGAGGAATTTTTGCCACACTTTACACCAAACGAGATCAACCTATAGATGAAATTATACATGGGTATAAAAGCTATTTTGAAGAACACCCTTTTGTTCATATATCGGATAAACCCATCCATTTAAAACAAGTAGTAAACACCAATAATGTAATTCTTCATCTCGAAAAACATGATAACAAATTACTCATCACTAGTATTATCGATAACCTAATTAAAGGAGCTTCTGGTCAGGCCATTCAAAATATGAATTTGATGTTTGGGCTGGATGAAACCACAGGATTACAACTTAAAGGATCAATTTTTTAGCACAGGAACTTATGGAACTAACAAATAAAAAAATCACCATTATAGGAGCCGGAAATTTAGGACTGGCCATTACTAAAGGTCTCTTAAAATCTGGTTTACTTAATCAGAATAAACTTACCATTACCAAGCGAAAACTAGAGGGTTTAGAGTCTTTTTCTGGCAAAGGAATAACGGTAACCGCTAATAATGCGTTAGCCGCAAAAGAGGCAGATATTATTTTACTGGCAGTTCAGCCGCAGCAATTAGAGGGTGTTATTAAAGAAATAAAATCGGTATTAAGCAATCAATTAATAGTTTCTACCCTTACGGGTGTAAAGCTACAAGTACTGCAAGATAAACTTGGAGCTAACATACAAGTGATTAGAGCCATGCCCAATACCGCATTAGCGGTACAGCAATCTATGACTTGTATTAGCAGCAGAGCTTCCAAAGAAGATACCCAATTGGTAGAGTCCATTTTTTCCGTATTAGGAAAAACCATTGTAATTGAAGATGAATTAATGCAAGCCGCCACCGTAATGGGTGCCAGTGGCATTGCCTTTTGGCTACGTTTAATACGAGCAACCACCCAAGGGGGCATTCAGTTGGGCTTTGATGCCCCCGAAGCTCAAAAAATAGCTGTTCAAACTTGCTTGGGAGCTGCTTCACTTTTAAATAATGGAAGTAATCATCCAGAGTCTGAAATTGATAAAGTAACTACGCCTAAAGGGTGCACCATTTCTGGACTAAATGAAATGGAGCATCAAGGATTAAGTTCTGCTTTAATTCAAGGATTGGTTACTTCATTTAAAAAAATTAATGAGATATAATACTACACGTTATTGCGAG
>CAZGDC010000022.1:0-18274 GCA_964524405.1 uncultured Roseivirgaceae bacterium | reverse complement strand
AATGACGATTAAATAAAAACTATGATACCATTTGATGTATATCCACTTCAACCAATAACACCTGTAAAAGCACAAGGCTGCTATGTATGGGATGATAAAGGCAATAGATATTTAGATTTATACGGAGGGCATGCCGTCATATCCATTGGCCATGCACAGCCCGAATATTGCCAAGCCATGGCACAACAAGCTGCTACCATGGGTTTTTACTCTAACTCCGTGCAAAATCCCTTGCAAGTAGCGATGGCTAAAAAACTAGGTGAGCTTTCGGGCTACACCGACTACCAATTATTTATGGTAAACTCGGGAGCCGAAGCCGTAGAAAATGCGATTAAATTAGCCTCTTTTCATACAGGCAAACAAAAAATTATTTCCTTTACTAATGGTTTTCATGGCCGAACCTCTTTAGCATTAGGCGTTACCGATAACCCAAAATTAAGTGCCCCAGTAAATACGGTACACGATACCATTTTTATTAAAATGGAAGATGTAAAAGCATTAAAAACAGCTTTAGCTCAAAAAGATATTGCAGCGGTTATTATAGAAGGTATTCAAGGTATTGCAGGCATTTACGAACCTTCAACCTCGTTCTTAAAATCTATTGAAGCACTTTGTAAAACCTATGGTGCACTATTTATTGCCGATGAAATACAGTCGGGTTACGGACGAACGGGTAAATTCTTTGCCCATCAATATGCAGGGGTAACGCCCGATTTAATTACCGTGGCCAAAGGAATGGGCAATGGTTTTCCCATTGGGGGGCTATTAATTAGCCCAGAAATAAAACCCTATTATGGCATGCTAGGCACCACTTTTGGAGGCACCCATTTAGGGTGTGCTGCTGGCTTGGCAGTACTTAATGTGCTAGAGTCTGAAAATTTAATGGAGAATGCACATGGGGTAGGTAGGTTTTTAATAGAAGAGCTTGCAAAACTAGAAGGGGTGGAAGTGCGTGGCCGCGGACTTATGATTGGCATAGAATTCAATTACCCAATTAAGGAATTACGAAAAGTTCTCTTAGAAGAGTATAAAATTTTCACAGGCGTAGCTTCCAACCCAAATGTATTGCGCATTCTTCCTCCACTTTCCATAAATAAAGAACAAGCAACTTATTTTATTGAATCACTAAAATCTACCATTTCTCAACTTAAAAAAGCATGAAGCAGTTTCTATCCATTAATGACGTAGCCAACCCTCAGCAGCTTGTAAAAGAGGCGATTGATTTAAAAGCAAACCCCTTGAGGTATGCACAGCTTGGAAAAAACAAAACACTAGGCTTACTGTTTTTTAATGCAAGCCTTCGCACACGCATGAGCACTCAACGAGCTGCTCAAAACTTAGGCATGGAGGTTATGGTGATGAACATGGGCAAAGAAGGCTGGCAATTGGAATTTGATGATAATGTTATTATGAACAGCACAAGCCAAGAGCATATTAAAGAAGCCGCAGCGGTGGTTTCTCAGTACTGCGATATTATTGGAATTAGAACATTTCCATCTTTAAAAAACCGAGAAGAGGATTATAATGAAATGATTTTGACTGCTTTTGTTGCCTATGCAACGGTACCCATTATTTCATTAGAAAGTGCTACTCTACATCCACTACAATCTTTAACCGATTGGATGACCATAGAAGAACACAAAAAGAAAGACAAGCCTAAAGTTGTTTTGTCTTGGGCACCACACCCAAAAGCTTTGCCTCAGGCGGTAGCTAATTCGTTTGTGCAATGGATGCAACACGCACCGGTTGAGTTGGTAATTACCCACCCCAAAGGCTATGAGTTAGCACCCGAATTTGGCAAAGGAGTTACTGTTGAGTACAATCAAAATAAAGCGTTTAAAAATGCTGATTTTATATATGCCAAAAATTGGTCGTGTTATACAAATTATGGTAACGTGTTAAGCCAAGATTTAGCTTGGACAATTACCGAAGAGAAGATGCGATTAACTAATAATGCCGCTTTTATGCACTGCTTGCCTGTGCGTAGAAATGTAGTAGTTTCAGATGCCGTGTTAGATAAAGGAAACAGTCTGATAATTCAACAGTCCGAAAATCGAATTTATACAGCACAAGCCGTTCTTAAATCAATTTTAGAAGCATGCAAAAGTTAGAAATCATAAAAATAGGGGGCAAAGTAATTGATGATGAAGCTCAATTGGTTTCCGTATTAAATGCATTTGCTCAAATTAAAGGCTTTAAAATACTGGTGCATGGGGGTGGCTCTAAAGCTTCGGAAATGGAACAGAAAATGGGACTAACCCCCAATATGGTGGAAGGTAGAAGAATTACAGATAAAAACGCTATTGACGTGGTAATAATGGTGTATGCAGGGCTAATTAATAAAAAAATAGTGGCTGGCTTACAGGGTTTTGGCTGCAATGCAATAGGGCTTTCTGGAGCAGATGGAAATGCCATTCTATCAGAAAAACGAGCTATAAAATCAATTGATTATGGCTTTGTAGGAGATGTAAAACAAGTAAACATTGAGTTTATAAACTCCTTGTTGGAAACTGGATTGACACCCGTTTTTTCAGCCATTACTCACGATGGTAACGGACAATTACTTAATACAAATGCTGATACAATGGCTTCGGAGATTGCGCAAGCAATGTCGAAAATATACGATGTGCAATTAACAATGGCCTTTGAAAAAAATGGGGTGTTAGATGCAAAGGGTAATGTGATTAAACAAATTGATGAAGCCTCATTTAATCAATTAAAAACAGAGGGAATTGTGATTGACGGAATGATTCCTAAGCTTACCAATGCATTTGATGCAATTAAAAATGGGGTGGATAAAGTAAGGCTTACTTCGGCAGAATATTTAATGAATAAAAAATTGCCATACACCAATGTTCGTATGTAGTCATTCCGCAGGAATCTTAACCAAGTTGACTTTCAAAATGTCTAAGATTCCTGCGGAATGACAGAAAGAAAAAGAATAAAAACCAACGTCATTGCAAAGAGGAACGACTAAAGCAATCTTTATGAATGAACAGATTGCTTCTCCCTAAAAAATCGGGATCGCAATTACGGTTAAAATAAACAACAATGAAAACAGAGCTACCTATAAAACAAAAGAGTCATTCCGGAGGAATCTTAACCTTGTTGATTTTCATACCTCCCTTTGAATAAAGAATAATAATAATGAAAACAAAACTAAAACATACCGCCATCGAGCTACTCAAGCAGCTCATTTCAACCCCTTCTTTATCCAAAGAAGAAGACAAAACAGCAGCGCTATTGTTTGATTTTTTAAAGCGTGAAGGCGTAGAAAATCCGCACCAGCATTTGAATAATATTTGGGCCGTAAACAAGCATTTTGATCCAACCAAAGAAACGCTGATGCTTAACTCGCATCACGACACGGTTAAGCCAAATAATGGTTATACCAAACCGCCTTTCGAACCCATTATTGAAGATGCCAGCCTGCCGGATAAGCAGGGAAAATTGTTTGGGTTAGGCAGCAACGATGCTGGAGGCTCATTAGTAAGCCTAATTGCCACTTTTTTATATTTTTATAATACGCCTAATTTGAGCTATAATATTTTATTAGCCTGTACAGCCGAAGAAGAAATATCGGGTAAAAATGGCATTGTAGAACTAATGAAAGTTGTTCCTTCTCCATCGGTTGCTATTATTGGTGAGCCTACTTTAATGGATATGGCCATTGCCGAAAAAGGGCTGATGGTGTTGGAGTGTACTGCCCACGGAGTAGCGGGGCACGCAGCGCGCGATGCAGGCGAAAATGCCATTTATAAAGCCTTAAAAGACATTGCATGGATTCAGTCGTTCGAGTTTCCTGTGCAATCAAAAATGCTAGGTCCTGTAAAAATGAGTACCACCATTATTAAGGCAGGTAGCCAACATAATGTGATACCCGACCGATGCCATTTTACCATTGATGTGCGCACCACCGATGCCTATTCGAATAAGGAAACGTTGGCTATAATTGAGCACAACCTGCAAGCGGAAATTAATCCAAAGTCGTTACGCCTAAATCCGTCTTCCATCGCGCTAGATCACCCTTTAATACAAGCGGGTTTAGCCCTTAGCATGCGAACCTATGGCTCCCCTACATTGTCGGATCAATCGCTTATTAATATTCCATCCCTTAAATTAGGGCCAGGAGATTCGCAACGATCGCACACACCCGATGAGTTTATTTATGTAAGCGAGATTGAGGATGGAATTGAAAAATATATACAGTTGCTAGAACAATTTCTAATGCAAAGTAGAAAACCCTGAAATATATTCAGGTTGTGATAAACTAAAACGTCATTCCGAACTTGATTCGGAATCTGACCAAATAAAGAATAAATTATGAAAATTTGGGATAAAGGATACACCATAGAAAATGCCGTAGAAAAATTTACGGTAGGCAACGACCGCGAACTTGATATGGCCATTGCCAAATACGATATGCTGGCCTCGAAGGCTCACACTAATATGTTGTGCAGCATTGGCATAATATCTGAGAGCGAGCGAACCCAATTAATTACTGAGCTGGGCGTTCTTCTAAAACAAGTGGAAGAAGGAAGCTTTTTAATCGAAGAATCGTTTGAAGATGTACATTCAAAAATTGAATTTGAGCTAACCCAAAAACTGGGAAATGCAGGCAAAAAAGTGCACACAGGTCGTTCGCGTAACGACCAAGTGTTGGTGGCATTACATCTTTATTTAAAAGAAGAGATACAAGAATTTAAACAAGGGATGGAAACCCTATTTAATCAATTACAAGCATTAAGCGAGCAGTATAAAGCAGTACTTATGCCAGGTTATACGCATTCGCAAGTGGCTATGCCATCATCCATAGGTCTTTGGTTAGGAGCTTATGCCGAACTATTGATTGATGACCTCCATTTTTTAAATGCCGCCTATAAAATAGCCGACCAAAATCCGCTGGGTTCGGGTGCAGGTTATGGATCTTCCATTCCATTAAATAGAACACAAACAACGGATGAGCTAGGATTGGAAACGTTAAAATACAATTCAATAGCTGCTCAACTAAGCCGTGGTAAGTTAGAAAAAGCCGTGAGTTTTGCCATGGCATCTGTAGCCAGTACTATTAGCCGATTGGCCATGGATGTTACGTTGTATATGAACGAAAACCACGGATTTATCTCCTTCCCAAAAGAGCTTACCACGGGTTCGAGTATAATGCCACATAAAAAAAATCCTGATGTGTTAGAGTTGGTTCGTGCTAAATGTAATAAAATACAGGCATTACCCACAGAACTTACACTTATAACCAATAACCTACCCACTGGTTACCACCGCGATTATCAATTATTAAAAGAATCGCTTTTTCCTGCCATTACTTCTTTAAATGATTGCTTGGAAATAACAGAGTTTATGTTTTCACATATAGAAGTAAGCCCTTCGGTAGTAAATCAATCTAAATACGATATGCTATTTAGTGTGGAGGCGGTTAATGCTTTAGTAAACACAGGAATTCCATTTCGTGAAGCATACCAACAAGTTGGAAAAGACATAGAAGATGGCACCTATATTCCAAATAAAAATCCAGTCCATACCCACGAAGGCAGCATAGGTAATTTGTGTACTGTTGAGATTAAACAGAAGTTTAAAAAGGCACTTCAGGGATAACTAGGCATAAGGATGTTGTTATACCATTTTAACGATGAGCG
Organism: uncultured Roseivirgaceae bacterium; assembly: GCA_964524405.1. Lineage (GTDB taxonomy): Bacteria > Bacteroidota > Bacteroidia > Cytophagales > Cyclobacteriaceae > JAKISE01. The sequence goes on along the minus strand of CAZGDC010000022.1, from coordinate 12,623 downwards.
TGTGAAAAAGAATCAATCTAATGCGGCATCTCAATATTAATAGGGTATTATTTCTATGAAAAACATATCTTTATACCCAGTTAAAATAGATAGGATGGTAATTTTTACAGCATAATTAACAAAAAAACGAATGAAAAAATTAATAGTATTATTGTTTTCCGTAGGGCTTTTCTACCAAGTAAATGCACAAGCACTTAAACCTTACGTTTTGGGGGCAACATCCTCCAAATCTATTACAGAGCTTAAACCCATCGTTTCTGAGGCACTTTCATCTAATGGTTTAAAAGTAGTAGGCTCTTATATGCCCGCAGCAGATAAAAACCGATTGGTATTAATTGTAACTCATAATGAACTAACTAAAGCCGTTCAAAAAATGGGTGGCTTAACAGGGTTTGCGGCCACCCTCCGAGTAGGAATTACACGCGAAGGAACTATAACTAATGTAAGCTATACCAATCCCATATATTGGGGTAATGCTTATTTTAGAGATGATTATTCTAAAGTAAGTAGCAATTATGCTGCAATAACCAAGTCATTTGAAACCGCCATGAAATCATTGGATGGTTATAAAGGTTTATTTTTTGGATCAAAAAAAGGAGTGGATGCCGATGATTTACACGACTATCATTATATGATTGGGATGCCCTATTTTGATGATACCGAAGAGTTAAGAGCATTTGATTCGTATAAAGAGGCAGTAGCTAAAATTGATGCCAACCTAAAAAAAGGAGTTCCAAATGCTTCATTAGTGTATAAAGTAAATGTGCCTGGTAAAGAATTAACCGTTTATGGTATTGCTTTATCTGGAGAGGATGGAGAAAGTGAATTTTTACCTAAAATTGATATCTCTACCCCAAAGCACACCGCCTTTTTACCCTATGAAATACTAGTAATGGGCAATAAAGTACATATGCTTAATGGACGTTACCGTATTGCGGTCTCTTTTCCAGATTTATCAATGAGTACATTTACTAAAATTATGTCAACCCCAGGCGATATTGAGGATATGATGGGAAAAGTTGTGGAGTAAAAATAAGTACATCAAGTGAGGGGGTGAATTTGTAAAACTTTACAGATTCACCCCCTCACTGCTTACAAACCCAAATAAATTATGCAAACCTATATTGCCATCCTAAGAGGTATTAATGTAAGCGGCCATAAAATAATTAAAATGGCTGAGTTAAGAGAGCACCTTGTAAGTTTAGGGTTCAGTAATCTTGCAACCTACATTCAAAGTGGCAATATTGTTTTTCAGTCGTATGCCAAAGAAAATGCTGAACTTGAAGAATTGATTCATCAAAACATTAAAATTAATTACGGCTTCGATGTCCCTGTTATTGTGCGTACTAAAACAGAATGGCAAAGCGTAGTAGATAAGTTTCCATTTAACACAACAGATTATGACATCAAGCGAATAGGTGTGGTGTACTTAAAAGAAAAATCAGCCTCCATTCCTATTGATGAAATTAATAAATTCAAAACCGATAATGATGAACTGGTGTATGAAGATAAAGAAATATACTTGTATATGCCCGATGGCTTTGGTGTTTCGAAACTTACCAATAATGTATTTGAGCGAAAATTGAAGGTTTCAACCACAACCCGAAATTGGCGAACAACGTTAAAATTGTTGGAAATAGCTAAAGAAGCTTGACGTTCTGCTTTTAGAATCACTTCTAAAGTCTTTAGATTATAAAAAATCCATTACTCCTTAATCTCCGCTAAATCCAAAATAAATGCATACTCCAAGGCCGTAGTTTTATACCGTTTAAAACGGCCAGATGCACCTCCATGTCCAGCTTCCATATTGGTATGGAGTAACAAAATATGGTTATCTGTTTTAAGCTCACGGAGCTTAGCCACCCACTTGGCAGGCTCAAAATACTGCACTTGCGAATCGTGCAAGCCCGTAGTTACTAACATATTGGGGTAATTTTTTGCTTCTACATTATCGTAAGGCGAGTAGCTTAAAATATACTCATAAGCCTCTTTGTTGTTGGGGTTGCCCCATTCGTCATATTCGCCAGTGGTAAGCGGAATGGTTTCGTCCATCATAGTAGTAACCACATCTACAAAAGGTACAGCAGCTACTATTCCTTTATATAACTCGGGTTCATAATTTATAATGGCACCCATTAATAATCCTCCTGCACTTCCACCCATGGCAAAAAGTTTATCTTTAGCGGTATAGCCTTCGGCTACTAAATGCTTGGCACAGTCGTTAAAATCATAAAAAGTGTTTTTCTTATTAAACATTTTGCCATCCTCGTACCATTGGCGGCCCATCATTTGCCCACCACGCACATGGGCTATGGCATAAACAAACCCTCTATCAAGCAAACTTAAACGAACGGAACTAAAATAAGGATCTATGGTAGAACCGTAGGATCCGTAAGCATATAATAGTGTTGGACTTGTGCTATCCTTCTTTATCCCTTTACGATATACTAATGATATTGGAATTTTAACCCCATCACGAGCCGTGGCAAATATTCGTTCGGTAACATAATTGGCGGGATCAAAATCACCTATTACTTCTTGTTGCTTCTTGAGCTCGCGCTCCTTACTTTCCATATTATAATCAAACGTAGAAGCAGGCGTTGTCATAGATTGATATCCAAAACGTAGTGTGTTTGTGTTATACGCTCTATTGCCTGTGGTATAAGCCGTATAGGCCTGCTCTTCAAATGCTATATAATGCTCCTCATTGGTAGTTAAGTCTCTAATTTGAATCTGGTTTAAACCATTGGTTCGTTCTTCTAATACTAAATAATTTTTAAATGCCGTTACCCCTTCTAATAAGGTTTCAGGTCTGTGGGCAATCACTTCTTTCCAATTATTAACATCAGTGTCATTATCTGGAGTTGACATCAGTTTAAAATTGGTGGCGCCCTCTTTATTAGTAGTAATATAAAATTGGTTTTCGTGATGCTCAATACTGTACTCGTGGCCTCTAATTCTGGGCGAAAATTGCACAAATTCACCCCAAGGGTTATCTGCACTTAAAATGCGATAATCAGAAGTTAGGGTTGCGCCCGACCAAAGGATTAAAAATTTGCCTGATAACGATTTATAAATACCCGTGTAAAAGGTGTCATCTGCTTCAAAATATATTTCTTCTTTCGATTCAGGAAATCCTACTTTATAACGATGTACTCGGTCACTTCTCAATGTGTTTTTATCTTTTGTAGTAAAGAAAATGGTTTTGTTATCATTCGCCCAAGCTGCTCCTCCTGTAGTTGTAGGTATTGTTTCATCTGAAACTAATCCTGTTTCTAAATTTTTAAAATGGAGGGTATATTTTCTGCGGCTTACGGTGTCAACCCCATATACCAATATTTTATTATCGGGGCTTACACTCAAACCTCCAATGGCAAAATACTCGTACCCTTTAGCCATTGTATTGCCATCCAACATTACTTCTTCTTCATGAGCCAAGCTTTCTTTTTTACGGCAATAGATGGGATACTCTCCCCCTTTTACATATTTGGTATAATACCAATAACCATTTTTAAAATAAGGTACCGAAGCATCATCTTTTTTAATTCTACTTACAATCTCGTTATAGAGTTTTTCTTGTAAAGGCTTGGTATGCTCCATTACCTTATCAAGGTAGGTGTTTTCTGCATTTAGGTAATCAAGCACAGCAGTATCTTCACGCTGGTTTAACCAGTAATAATTATCTACTCGTTTATGCCCGTGCTCATTAAACACTTTTTCTTTTTTTGCTACGGTAGGCGGAGCTAACGCCTGCTTGTTTTCGTTATTCATAGTACATTGAAAAGCCAATACGGCTACTAAAATTAAGTGGAATGAGGTAAATTTCATCGTTGTTTGAGTTTGTGAAAGTACAAGTTAATAATGCGGGTTAAGTGCTTACAGTGCAATTATTAATGTTCAACTATTTAATGTTCTGTATATCTTGTAGTGATTTGTATCGTCCACCTTTCTTCATAAGTTCTTGGTGGTTTCCTCTTTCTGTGATTTCTCCATGCTCAATCAATAAGATTTCATCTGCATGTTGAATGGTGCTTAAACGATGGGCGATAACCAAAGAAGTTCTGTTGCTCATCAAATTGGTAATGGCCTCTTGCACTTGGCGTTCAGCGTGCGAATCTAACGCAGAAGTGGCCTCATCTAAAATAAGAATGTCTGGGTTTTTCATTACAGCTCTCGCAATGCTTAGCCGTTGCCTTTGCCCACCCGATAGTTTAGAGCCGTCTTCTCCAATTATGGTATAATAGCCTTTAGGAGTATCCATAATAAATGCGTGGGCATTAGCAATTTTTGCGGCTTTTATAACGTCTTCTTCTAGTGGGTTTTCCATGCCAAATGCTATATTGCTAAAAATAGTATCATTAAATAGAATAGATTCTTGAGTAACAATGCCCATTTTTTGGCGGATAGAGTTTAGGGTGCAATCTCTCAAGTCAACGCCATCTAGTGTAATTTTACCTTCGGATGGGTCATAAAAACGCGGCATCAAATCTGCAATAGTGGACTTGCCTCCACCTGACATGCCAACCAATGCAATGGTTTTGCCTTTGTGTAGTTCAAATGAAATATTTTTTAGCACATATTTCTCTTCGTATTTGAATGATACATTTTTAAAATAAATGCCTTCCTTAAATTCTTCAATAACAACGCCTTCTTCATTTTCAGTAATTGTAGGTTTGGTGTCCGAAATTTCGAATATCCGTTCTGCACTGGCTATTCCTCGTTGTATAGAGCTTAATGAGTTTGAAATGGATTTGGCAGGTTGTAATACCCTTGCAAAAAGTAATATAAATGTAATAAATCCAGTGCCTGTTAATGTAGGGTTATCACTTAACACCATACTGCCTCCAATAAGTAATAAGCCAGCCACAATCATAATACCCATAAATTCAGAAATGGGGCTTGCTAAATCAAACTTTTTTGACATTGAAATGCTTAGCTGTGAATAATTAGCGACTTCTTTTTTAAATTTTTGAAAAATATAATTACGAGCAGTAAATGCTTTGATTAAACGAATACCACTAATGGCCTCTTCTACATGGTACGAAATATTACCCATAGAGCTTTGGGTACGTGCAGCACTCTTTTTAAGTCGCTTAGCAATGGCTGCAATTAATCCTCCTGAAAGAGGCAGTAGAATTAAGGTATAAAGCATTAAGCTTGGCGAAATAACATAGAGCGCAATAAAATAAAAAACAAGTTGAATAGGCTCTAATAATACCACTTTAAGCGAATCCTGCACCGTATGTTCTACCTGTTGTACATCGTTGGTAATGCGCGACATAATATCGCCCTTTCGTTCATTGGTAAAATAGCCAATATCCAACCCTGTAACTTTATCAAAAACATCTACTCGAATGCCTTGAATTACTTTTGTTCTTATAATAGCCAATAGTACAGAAGCTATATATCTAAAAATATTGGAGAAAAATGCGGCAATAATAAGTGCAAGTCCTACAAATTTAAGTACGCCCATTTTGCCATGAGTTACTAATATTTGATAGGAGTAATAATCAAATGTATCTAGGAGGTAGGTTATGTTAAAACTAAATGCTGGCATGGATAAAACAGGATCTGCCACACTACTTGGTTTAAATAGCACTTCGAACATGGGTGCCATTAAAGCAATATTAAATACGCTAAAAAAGGAATAAAGTATGGCCACCATCACAAATTGAGGGATATACCATCCAAGGCCTTTGGCATACGAAATAATACGTAAATAAGTCTTCATAGAGATATTTAAGAGTGCAAAACTAGCTTAATTGATTAAAACTCTTGCAATCGTTGAGCGATGTTCCATCGAAACGCCACGGAATAAATTAAGGAATTATTTGCAAAGGTCGGCTCATCACTTTTTTGCTCTCTCGAAATTAATTTAAGATCGAAAAAAACATTGTGTTTAAATTGATAGGTGGTTGTAAAATCTATAAACATAAGCGAACTAGCAACTCCTTGCCCCGTAAAATTTCCATACTCTTGTTCGCGGGTATTATAATTTTTTAAAATATCTTTCCCCCAATTGGTATTTTCATCAATATCTAAGCCATAAGTGGCGTAGATAAGCTTGGCCGTTAGGCTTAGTTTTGGAATGGGTTGGTATCTAATTATACCAATAGATTCCTTAAAATTAGCACCTAGTGGGTGTGCCATTGCTTGGTTATAATTTGCGTAGTTGGAGTAAATAGAAAAATGCGTATAGGTATAGGGCCTAGCCGAATTATATTCTAACTGTAAATCTAAGTTATTTATGCCTGCCACATTAATATATTTTAAACCCAATTGGTAGCCAAATTTATTTGCCCACCAGCCATTGCCCGCTTTTAGCTCCTCCATTTTAAATTCATCAAAAATAAACTGTCCATACATCGAAAAATGCTTGAGAAAATTCCATTTGGCATCAAAGCCAATCATCGCATTGTCGAGGCTGCCATTTTGGTGTTCTATGGCGCGGTAAAAAATAATGGGGTTTAGGTAGTTCAATTCAAAGTGATTATTGCCAAGCGAGTCTTCTCTTCCAAAAATAATAGACTCAAAAACTCCTAGGTTAAGGTTTTTGCCAATATTTATTCCTAGCCTATGCGCAACAATGTATTTTTTAGGAAAAGGCTGATTGGCAAGCGACCCTCCTGAATTACCAAAGGCATCTGCAAATACGTGGGTAAATAAATTGGTGTAATTAAATTTCCACACCTTAGTATTAATTTTTAAAAATAATGCGGGAGGGCTAAAATCGGACATAATCATAGAGCGATGCCCATCGCCTATAAATTGCCTATCGTGGCCAAACTGAACATTTATATGCTTGGTAGCATTAAAACTAACATAGCCCGTGGCATGTAAAAAACTGTAGCCATGGGTGTCAATCCGTTTCCAAAATCCTTCGCCAGGTATTGTTCTATTAGTAGCCACAAAATCTTGCACATAGCCAGGAAAAATCGCTTGATTATCACTCATAAAGAAATAAAACCCAACTTTTTTGTCAATTATACCACGTAACTGAAAGCCGCGAGTATTAATGTAGGTGTTTTCGGCATGTGCCGACTCGCCCCCATAACTTAAATACATTACTGGGCTAATATGAAACCGAATGGCGGTGTCTTTATCTGCTCCGGTTAAAAAATCCGATTTGTTTTTATAAAAAGTATTCCAAATGGAGCGTTTGCTTACATTGGTACTGCTATCCACCCACTCCCAGTTATCATTACGCAAGTATTCAAAATTAAAATCATCTTGTTTCGAAGATGTTAAATTTTTGTGTTGAATGGAGTCGGTAAATTGCCCAACAGCTTTACGGGTATAAGGTTTTACGGCACTGTGATGGTTCGGTGCCATTCCTCCACTAAGTATTTCTAACCGATCAATTAAATGATAGGTATCCTTATTAAGAGGTATGTTTGTGCTTTGCGCTACCAACGTATTGGTATAAACCGCCAATAAAAACAGTATTAAAAATGCCTTTTGTGCCAAAATTTTCTATAAATGTTAAAAATAAAGTAATTTATACCTCAAATTAAGCAGAAAATATTTGAACAAAGAATGAAATTCTCTAACTTTGTGCTCCAATTGAAAAAAGGCTCGTCCTATTTTGATTAAAAATTAGCAATAGAAGAAATTTATATAAGATGAAAAAGGGAATACATCCAGAATACAAACCCGTAGTTTTCCAAGATTTACAAAGTGAGTTCGCTTTTTTAACTAAATCTACTATGGGGTCTAGCGAAACTATTAAATGGGAAGATGGAAACGAATATCCATTAATTAAAGTGGAAGTAACTTCTGCTTCGCACCCATTTTACACAGGTAAGAAAATATTCTTAGATACCGCAGGTAGGGTTGAGAAGTTCAATAAGCGTTATAAGAAAAAACAATAATCGTAATACAATTCATAAAAAAGTCTCCATCTGCTAGCTAGCGGATGGAGACTTTTTTATTTTTGTTAAATTATGAATTATATTTTATTCGATTCTATTGATGCCCGTAGAAAGCTTTTGCCTTTTACTTATACAAGGCCGATGTCTGAAATTAGGGTTGGGATACTCACCATTGCTGAAAAATGGGGGAGAAGATTAAAAACATCCATCTCTTATTTAACAGAAGATTATTTACGTGAAAAATATCCAGTAAATTATCAAGAGCGAAATATTTATATTACAGGCAACCTCTGCCCAACTTTACCATTAATTGAGGCAATCAATCGCTTACAGCCCAATGAAAAGCTTATTAAAGAAGACGTGCTACTGGCTAGTTATCAATCCAACGTAAGCGGTAAGTCTATTGGTAATGATTGTAAGAAGATTGAGTTTGAGGGTGAAGTTACTTTAATTACTCGAAACTGGCATATCTTTAAAAATAACGGAGCTCAAATACAAGAAGATTATAAACTCATTACAGCAGGTAGAAAAAGCCAAGCCATCAACGACCCATACACGAGAGCGTATAACCTCGAAAATATTTTTATTGAAGAAGGAGCTACTATTAAAGATGCAACTTTTAATGCTGAAAATGGGCCCATTTATATTGGCAAAAATGCAATAATTGAAGAAGGAGCGATTATAAGAGGCCCATTTGCCTTGTGCCACAATTCAACGGTAAATGCCAATGCACGCATGCGAGGCGATACTACTATTGGCCCTTGGAGCAAAGTAGGAGGCGAAGTAAGTAACTCTGTAATTTTTGGTTTTAGTAATAAAGGGCATGATGGTTTTTTAGGCAACTCTGTGTTAGGCGAATGGTGTAATATTGGAGCTGACACCAATACATCTAACCTTAAAAATAATTATGATTTAATAAAAGTATGGGATTACGATAAGGGAGAATTTATAAATACGGGCGAGCAGTTTTGTGGTTTAATGATGGGCGATCATTCTAAATGTGGCATTAATACCATGTTTAATACGGGCACTATTGTGGGGGTGGCAGCCAATGTTTTTGGTGCGGGTTTCCCTCGTACCTTTATTCCTTCTTTTGCTTGGGGAGGGCCAGCAGGGTTTTCCACTTTTAAATTACCTAAAGTATTTGAAATGGCTAGCATATCAATGAGCCGCAGACATGGTAAATTTAACGAAGTTGAAGAACATATTCTTACCACAATTTTTGAATTAGAAAAGCAATACCGAACTTGGGAAAAATAACAAATGAGGTTTAAAGATATACACGGTCTTGAGTCAACCAAATCATTACTACGGGCGGCTGTTAAAAGTAATCACGTAGCACATGCGCAACTTTTTGCAAGCCTTCCAGGAGCACCCGCATTGCCAATGGCTTTGGCTTATGCCACCTTTTTAAACTGCGAAAACCCTACCGAAGAAGATGCCTGTGGAGCATGCTCTTCTTGTAGTAAAAATCAAAAATTTATTCATCCTGATGTCCACTTCATTTTTCCAGTAAGTAGCACAAAAAATGTAACGGGTAAAGATGCAGAAAGCCGTTTGTTTCTTAAAGAATGGAGAAATTTTTTATTAACAACACCGCACGGAAACCTGCAAGACTGGTCAGAAATGTATGGAGGAGAGGGAAAGAAGGCACTGATAAGTACCAAAGAGAAAAAAACCATTGTTAGTGATTTAGCTTTAAAAGCCTTCGAAGGAAAGTTTAAAATAATGATTATTTGGCATCCAGAATTAATGCATAAAAATGCCGCCAATGGCATTTTAAAAGTGTTGGAAGAACCACCCGATAATTCATTATTCTTATTGGTTTCTGAAAATCCTGATGTCTTGCTTACTACCATTATTTCGAGAACACAGCGATTAAACATTCCTTCTTTTACCGATCAAGAGCTCTCTGAAATTTTAGTGGGCACGCACGGAATTGAAGAATCGAGAGCGAAGCAGTTAGCACATTTAGCGGATGGCTCTATTAGAGCAGCTTTGCATATATCCGCATATGTGGGGGAGAATAATTTTACACGATTTAAACAATGGATGCGCCTTTGCCATCAAAAACAATTGAGCGAGTTAGCTGATATGACCGATGAGTTTGCCAAGCTTACAAAAGCAGAGCAAACCATTTTTTTAATGTATGGGCTCTCTATTTTACGCGAATCCTTGGTTTCTATCTCCGCTACACAAGAAAAACTTTTTAGAGTGGAGGGCGATGAGAAAGCCTTTGCCGCCAATTTTGGAAAAGTTATTTCAACAGACCAATTCGAGCACCTTTCTCATCTTATTTCTGAAGCCTCCTATCATATAGAACGAAACGCAAGTTCAAAACTACTCTTTATGAATTTGTCCATCAATATTTCAAAAGTATTTAGCAAAAAATGAATTTGTCAATTATAGCCATCATTATTGGGTTGTTTTTAGGAGGAGAGCCTAAAGGGAAAGATCAGGTTATTACCATTCACACTAATTTTGGTAATATCGTCCTCCTTCTTTCTGATAAAACGCCAAAACATAAGGTTAACTTTATAAAATTGGCAAAAGAAGGATTTTATGATGGCACTACCTTTCATCGAATTATCGATCGGTTTATGATTCAAGGTGGCGACCCCAACACGAAGGATGATGATACAACAAACGATGGGCGAGGGGGGCCTGGTTATACGGTGCCTGCAGAGTTTGTGCAAGAGTTAACCCATAAGCAAGGAGCGATTGCTGCCGCACGAGCACCAGATCGATCAAACCCAACAAAGGCTTCAAATGGTTCTCAGTTTTATATTGTTGAAAATGAAAAAGGGTATCATTCGTTAGATGGTGATTACACGGTGTTTGGCGAAGTAATTCAAGGTATTGAAGTAGTTGAAAAAATTGCAGAACAAAAGAAAAATGGCCGAAATAAATCATTAGAGGACATTAGTATGACCGTGAGTGTTAAAAAAATGTCGAAAAAGAAAATCCAAAAAAAATATGCGTACAGGTATTAAACTCTTGTTAATTGCACTTGTTTACCTTACAGTAAGCTGTAATAAAAGCGATAAAAACAAAGATGAATTGGTTATAATTAAAACCCGTTTAGGAAACATCACCCTATTATTATTTGACGATACGCCCAAGCATAAAGAAAGTTTTCTCTCCATGGCAAAAGAAGGCATGTATGATAGCACTACGTTTCATCGAGTAATGAAAAACTTTATGATTCAAGGTGGAGATATAGCTAATAAATCCGGCTTTGATAATGAAAGTAAACGATTAATTCCTGCCGAAATTACCACCCATCATTTACACGCCAAGGGGGCGTTAGCTGCGGCAAGGCAACCCGATAATGTAAACCCAGAACGAAAAAGTAGCACACAATTTTACATTGTGCAGGGCCGAAGATTTTCTGAAAAAGAATTAACCACAGATTTAGGCAAATTAAATTATGCCGCTGGGCAATACTTACAAAGTGAAGAAAATTTACCCTTGAGAGATTCATTGGTACTTATGCAAGAACAAGGACGGGTAGGAGAACTACAGCAAATACTTATCAACCTAAAAGAAGAGATTGCTACATATACTGCAATGAGCCTAGATAAAGGAGCAACACCTACACAAATAGAACTATATACTACCGTGGATGGATACCCACCTCTCGATTTTGAATACACTGTTTTTGGGCAGGTGCTAGAAGGTTTAGACGTAGTTGATAAAATTGCGGAGATACAAACAGGAGATGCTGATAAGCCCGTAAAGGATGTGTTTATAATAATGAAGGTTATTGAAATACCAAAAACAGAAGTTACTTCAACATACGGGTATGAATACCCTATAATTAAGGAAGAAAAATGAAAATACTACTTACAGGATCCAATGGGTTATTAGGTCAAAAATTGGTTGAATTAATAGTTAACAAAGGAGAACACGCACTTATTGCCACTGCCAGAGGAGCAAATAGGCTGCCTATTAAAAAAGGCTATACCTATCAATCGTTGGATATTACTAATAAAAACGAAGTAGCAGCGGTTATTGATAAACATAAACCTGATGCGGTAATAAACACCGCAGCTATGACCAATGTTGATCAATGCGAATTAGAAAAAGAAGCAGGCTGGGATGCCAATGTGAATTCAGTAAAGTATTTAGTAGAAGCTTGCGAAAAACACAACTGCTACTTACTGCACCTTTCAACCGATTTTATTTTTGATGGTACTAAAGGGCCATTAACAGAAGATGAAACCCCTGCTCCAGTTAATTATTATGGCGAAGGAAAATTGGCCGCAGAGAAAATAATCCTTAACTCAAATTTAAAATGGGCGATGGCACGAACGGTTTTAGTATATGGTATAGTGTCGGATATGAGCCGTTCCAATATTATTTTGTGGGTAAAAAATAGCCTTGAAAATAGCAAGCCAATTAATGTAGTTAACGACCAATGGCGAACCCCCACGTTAGCCGAAGATTTAGCTATGGGGTGCTACCTTATCGTAAACCAGCAAGCCGAAGGAATTTATAATATTTCAGGAAAGGATATGCTAACCCCTTACGACATGGCCATTAAAGTAAAAGACTATTTCGATCTAGATGGCAGCTTCATTTCTAAGGCAGACTCCTCCACTTTTAGTCAACCTGCAAAACGACCCTTAAAAACGGGATTTGTGATTGATAAAGCTCGAAATGAGCTAGGCTATGCTCCGCACAGTTTTGATGAAGGGATAAAAATTGTATCAAACCAAGTTGCTGCCCTTCAAAAGAAGTAAGTTAAAT
>CAZGDC010000021.1:1549-23582 GCA_964524405.1 uncultured Roseivirgaceae bacterium | reverse complement strand
GGAGCGGATTTAATGGAATGCTAAGCATTTTTGCTGTATTAGTTAGAACTTAGCCGATTTAACTATTTTTCTATTATTCTACTTGGTTTTTTTGTAGTGCACGTAACAAGGCTGCATAAGGCGAAGTTAGGGTACAAAAATCTCCAACAGGTTTGAGTGTTTAATAGGCTTAATAGAAAGGTGCTGTAATTGATTTGGAATTAATAAGGTATCTCCCAAACTATATGTTATTATTTGATTCTCAAACTTTATTTCTCCTTCCCCTTCTAAGCACATTAATATTACAAAAGAATCAATAGAAGAATAGTCTCTTAAAGTCTCCCTTTCTATTACTAATTTATTGGTGGTAAAATATTCGCACGTTTCTAATAGCGTTTCTTTTGACGTCCTATCATATTCCGTTTTATACGTATCATAATATTGATAATCCATCGCATCCTCTGCTTCCTCCACATGCAATTCACGGGTATTGCCTTCTGCATCGGTGCGGTCGAAATCGTAAATACGATAGGTAATATCGGAAGTTTGCTGAATTTCTGCTATGAGTAACCCTTTACCAATGGTGTGCACTCTGCCTGCAGGCAAAAAGAACACATCATTAGTTACAGCTTTTTCCTTATTGAGCAATTCGGTGAGCTTCCCTGCATTAAAATAATTAAGATACTCTTTTTTGGAAGTGGGTTTATTAAACCCAGCAATTAAGCTAGCTCCTTTTTCGGCATCTACCACATACCACATTTCGGTTTTCCCAAAAGAGTTGTGTCGTTTTTTGGCCATTTTATCATTGGGGTGCACCTGTATGGATAGGTCTTGATTGGCATCAATAAATTTGATTAGTAAAGGAAAATCTGTGTTAAATTTTTTATATACTTTTTCGCCTACTAAACCTCCTTTGTATATTTTAATTAATTCCACCAACGATTTCCCTTTGAGTAGGCCTTCAGAAACCACCGAAATATCTCCTGGCACTCCAGATATTTCCCAAGATTCTCCACAATTAGGACTGTTTGTTGGCTTATCTAATATCTTATTGAGTTTTGTGCCACCCCAAATTTTATCTTTTAGAATAGGCTCAAATTTAAGTGGATATAGGCTTATCTTATTCATTTCTAAACGCTTTATACTGATTAATCAATCCATTGGTAGATCCGTCATGAGAGCTGATTTTTTCGTTTCCGCTTAGCTCTGGCAATATATTGCTAGCCAATTTTTTGCCAAGCTCTACGCCCCATTGGTCAAAGCTATTAATATTCCAAATAATACCTTGTGCAAATATTTTATGCTCGTACATGGCAATTAAACTACCCAATGTATAAGGTGTAATTTCTTTTACTAAAATGGAATTGGTGGGGCGGTTTCCTTCAAATACTTTAAATGGCAATATTTTTTTTATTTCTTTATCTGATAATCCACTTTGTTTTAATTCAGCCAATACTTCCTCTTCCATTTTTCCGTTCATTAGTGCTTCGGTTTGTGCAAAAAAGTTAGCCATGAGTTTAGGGTGGTGGTCTCCAATGGGGTTATGACTATTGGCAGCAGCAATAAAATCGCAAGGTATAATTTTGGTGCCTTGGTGAATTAATTGATAAAAGGCATGTTGCCCATTGGTGCCTGCCTCCCCCCAAATTATTGGGCCCGTTTGATAATTAATTTTGTTTCCATTATTATCAACCGATTTGCCATTGCTTTCCATATTACCTTGCTGAAAATAGGCAGCAAAACGGTGCATATATTGGTCGTAAGGTAAAATAGCTTCCGATTCGTATTCGCAAAAATTATTATGCCAAACACCAATGAGGGCAAGTATAACGGGTATGTTTTTATCAAATGTTGTGCTTGCAAAATGGGTGTCCATGGCATGGGCTCCCTCTAGCAATTTTTCAAAATTTTTGTATCCAATTGTTAAACAAATAGATAACCCAATGGCAGACCATAGCGAGTATCGCCCTCCTACCCAATCCCAAAACTCGAACATATTGGTGGTATCAATTCCAAATTTGCTTACCGCTTTTGCATTGGTAGATAAGGCTACAAAATGGCTCGCTACCGCTGCATCATCTTTGTAGTAATTAAGCAACCAAGTACGAGCTGTATGTGCATTGGTCATGGTTTCTTGGGTAGTAAATGTTTTGGAGGCCACCAAAAACAGCGTGGTTTCTGGATCTGCTTTTTTAAGCGTTTCTGCTATATGCGTACCATCTACATTAGACACAAAATAAGTGTTAAGCCCTTCTACTTGGTAGTGCTTTAATGCCTCGGTAACCATTACAGGCCCAAGGTCGGAACCTCCAATACCAATATTTACAATGGTGTTAATTCGTTTGCCAGAAAATCCTTTCCAATGCCCATTATGAACTTTGTTTGAAAAGGTTTCCATTTTTAATAACACCTCATTTATTGGAGGCATTATATCACTCTTATTCACTAAAATAGGCGCATTACTTCTATTTCTTAGAGCCGTATGCAGTACGGCTCTTTTTTCTGTATGGTTTAATTCAGCTCCACTAAACATGTTTTTAATGGCATTTTCTAAGCCACATTCTTTAGCCAAGCCTACTAATAATTTTAAGGTTTTAGAGGTAATCTTATTCTTAGAAAAATCAACTAGAATATCTTCAAATGAAATTTTCATTTCATTAAATCTAGTTGGGTTTTGCTCGAACATCTCCTTTATTTCTGTTGATACTAATTCATTAAAATGAGTTGCTAAAGAAGACCATGATTTAGTTTTTGTGGGATTTATTGAATGCATACTACAAAAAAAGAGGTTTGTTTGGTGATAATGAAACAACTAACCACTAATTTGTGCTGCAATCGTTACCAACATGGCAATTCAACAACTAAGAGGAGAAAAAGGGGAGAATATAGCTGCAAATTTTTTGCAAAAGCTAGGCTATATTATTTTAGCGCGAAATTATAGGGCTAAAAAATCAGAAATAGATATTATTTGTAAAGAGGGAGAAACATTGGTTTTTGTGGAAGTTAAAATGAGAACCTCTACAAAATTTGGACATCCTGAAGCGTTTGTAAATGCGACCAAAGCCGCAAAAGTAGTAGAAGGCGCAAAAGCTTATATAATTAAAAAAAACTGGCAAGATGCTATAAGGTTTGATATTATAGCTGTGGTGTTAGCAAATAATCAAATAGAAATAAAGCACTTTAAGGATGCCTTTTATTGAGGGCGTTTTTTGTCTCTTACATAATCATAAATTTGCTTGCCTTTGGTGTTCCATTCGCGCAAAATATATGATTTAAAGTTATCGTCAAATGGATCTTTACGATATTGAATTTCACGACTTTTTCTACCTCTACGATTGGTATAAAATGCCGACCATTTACCTACTTTATTGCCATACTTAAACTCTCCATGCATGGCAATCATACCTGTTGAGGAGAAGTAAAAATAGTTTCCTTCCTTTACGCCATATTCTACTGGAATTATTTCTTTAATTTTAGTTCGTTCAGGGTCATAAAAACTTACCTGCGATTCTTTCGGCCATCCCTTATAATACTTTTCTTTATCAATTAAAATATCCTTTTTATTTTTTCTAATCCAACGGCCATGCTTTGTTCCAATGTAAAAAATGCCTTCTTCTATCGTAATATCTCCCAGTTTTTTGCTGTAAGGGCCATGAAGTAAAGGCCCCTTGCGAGCATCGTATTTTCGAGTTTTTCTAATCTGCCTCCGTTCGTAATCGTAATAATAAATATCTCGAACATAAGGGTCTGGCGTTTGTGGTGTTTTTAAGGTGTTAAAAAGTTCTAAAGTTGTTTTTGTTCCTACCCCTTTTCGGGCAAACCCTTTTTTGGTTTTTAAACCATAATGCATGTTTTTCTTTTTCTTCTTTTTTTTCTTCTCATACACTTCTTCTTTTTTGCCAAGGTCTATAGTAATGGGCGTAGAAATGGTAAACATTTCATCTTCCTTACCATCATTAACCTGAGAAAAAGAAATTAATGGGGAAAGTAGAAGTGTAAAAAATAGAACTAATAAAATAAAAAATTTCATAGAACCGAGTAACGAAATATATTGCCTGAAATTGCCTAAACGCACCATATATTTCATAAGTAGTTTCTTTAGCCTGATTAATTCATAAATTAATCAGGCTAAAGAAACGCTGCAAAAATTAGATTTTATTCTACCGTTACAGATTTAGCTAAATTTCTTGGTTGATCGACATTACACCCTCGCATAATTGCAATGTGATAAGCAAGTAATTGCAATGGAACCACAGAAATTAGGGGCATTAAAGGCTCTAATGTGTCAGGAACTTCAATGGTATAATCTGCTATTTCTTTAATTTGGGTATCTCCTTCTGTTACTACCGCTATAACTTGCCCTTTACGAGCCTTTACTTCTTGAATATTACTTACAATTTTTTCGTATCCACTATCTTTAGTAGCAATAAAAACAACGGGCATATCTTCATCTATTAACGCAATAGGACCATGTTTCATTTCTGCTGCGGGGTATCCTTCTGCGTGTATGTAAGAAATCTCTTTTAGTTTAAGTGCTCCTTCTAACGCAACTGGAAAATTATACCCTCTTCCTAAATATAAAAAATTGGTTGCATCTTTAAACTTTTCTGCAATCTTTTCAATTTGATCATTCAGTAATAATGTTTTTTCAACTTTTTGAGGAATGTTTTCAAGTTCATATAGCATCTTCCTAAATACGCTATCTCCAATAGTTCCTTTTTTATAAGCCATTTTAAGAGCTATCATAAACATGACTGTTAGCTGTGCTGTAAAAGCCTTGGTGCTGGCCACTCCAATTTCAGGCCCAGCGTGCGTATAAGCGCCTTCGTGAGAAGCTCTTGAGATAGAAGACCCTACCACATTGCATAAACCAAAAATAATGGCACCTTTCGATTTCGCTAAATCAATTGCTGCTAATGTATCTGCTGTTTCTCCTGATTGTGAAATAGCAAAAACGGTATCCCCTTCATTTATTATTGGGTTACGATACCTAAACTCAGAAGCATATTCGACTTCAACGGGAATCCTACAAAATTCTTCAATAAAATACTCCGATACTAAACCTGCATGCCACGAAGTGCCACAAGCGTTTATAATTATCCTTTCTGAATTAGTGAGTTTATTGGCATACTCTCTAATGCCACCTATTACTAATCTGTTTTCGCTTGCATTTAACCTGCCTCGCATACAATCTTTAATGGATTTGGGTTGCTCAAAAATTTCTTTAAGCATAAAATGCTCATAACCACCTTTTTCAATGGCTTCAAGCTCTAATTCAATGGTTTGTATGTAAGGTGTTTTTTCAACATCTTTAAGGTCTGTGATAGATAGTTTTCCGTTTGCTACAACGGCAACTTCATAATCATTTAGATAAACTACCTCATTGGTGTATTCAACTATTGGTGTTGCGTCCGAGGCAAAAAAGAATTCCCCTTTGCCAACCCCTACAACTAATGGGCTTCCCTTACGAGCGGCAATTAACTGATTATTATTGCCTTTTTGCATAACCACAATGGCATAAGCACCTACCACCGAATTAAGTGCAATTCTTACGGCTCTAGCTAACGAGCAATCGCGCTCTTTTTGAATACTTTCAATAAAATTTACAAGTATTTCGGTGTCTGTTTCACTTTTAAAACTATATCCCTTTTTAAGAAGTTCTTGTTTAATACTAGCGTAGTTTTCTATAATACCATTATGTACGATAGAGATATTGCCCGAGTTTGATTTGTGAGGATGTGCATTTTCATTATTGGGTTCGCCATGCGTAGCCCAACGGGTATGGCCAATGCCAATGGTGCTATCCAACGATTTTCCTTTTAATAAAGATTCAAGCTCTGACACTTTCCCCATCTTTTTATAGACATTTAATCCGCCATTTAAAAGGCTTATACCTGCACTATCGTACCCACGGTATTCGAGTCTTTTAAGCCCTTTGATAATGATTGGGGCTGCTTGTTGATTGCCAATATAGGCTACAATTCCACACATAATATTACGTTAATTAAAGGTTTGAGGTAGAGTAGTAAATTTTTACCTTAATACTGTCTTTATGTACTTTAAAAAAATTCGTTTGCGAATGACTTGGGGCAGATTGAGGCACAGAAATACTGGTAGGAGCGAAAAGAAACATTTTTCCTTGTTGCTCATAAGGTGTCTTAATGGTATTGTATCGACCCAAAATTAGATTTTGAATAAAGTTAGACATCGTAGCCTCATACAACAAATCA
The DNA here is from genome assembly GCA_964524405.1 of uncultured Roseivirgaceae bacterium. Lineage (GTDB taxonomy): Bacteria > Bacteroidota > Bacteroidia > Cytophagales > Cyclobacteriaceae > JAKISE01. The sequence goes on along the minus strand of CAZGDC010000021.1, from coordinate 17,373 downwards.
CTATATAATCCTAAAAACATCTCCTGTGGCGTGCCATAAAATCCTGGGAAAACTGGAACAGTCGCATTTATAAATTCATTTTGCAACATAACCATAGCCGTATCAGCACCAAATTCTGCTAAGGCTGGCCAAACGTTTTCCGAATCGGTAAAATAGCCCATTATACTAAAGGGAACGCTTGCCCCAGGTGTGTTTTCAGCAATATCGCCAACCGAAAGAAATGCTTTCTGAATAATTACGCTATTAATAGAATCTGAACCTTTTTGGTCTGCAAAAAAGTTGATAATAGGATTCAAATCAACTTTTAATGCAATTAATGTTCCTGCTTGCATATACCTAAAATCACTACTGGGTGTAAAGTCTTTATTATCAGGTAATATCCCAGCTAATGATGTGCCGCTTACATCGGAATCAAGGTGGTAAAACCTTTTGGGCCCTAACCCCAATTGATACTCTCTTTCAACTGTTTCTCCAGCCGAGTTTTCTTCTGTATAGTTTAGCTCAAACACAAAATTTAAAGTATTAAATTGAACAATCTTATTATTTCCTGTTTTAGCGATAATGGCAATCCCATTTATAAAAGCATTCAAATTCTCATCATTTTCAAAAGCGGGGTCTTCTGCTTTTAGTTTATCAAACAGTAATTGCCCAAAATCATCATTAATAGCTATGGAGTAAACAGAGTCAACTCGTATGGTGTCATCTGATTGGATAAGAATATCAACAGTTCCTAAAAGAGAGCCTAAGGCAATTTCATCTATTCGGGTATAATCCGAAGCATCCATTGGGTTGGCCAATTGATAAATTTCATACGATTCAATTTCATTATTTTCAGCCTCTGACCCATAGAAAGTTACAAATTGTAAGCTCAAGGTTGTATTAACATACATGGCGTTGGCATCAATTTTTGGAGCCGAGGATTGTACCCCTAACCATGTAAATGATTTAGAAGCAACTATCCCAAAATCTGAATCAGTATAGGTTCCTGCTTGCAATGAGTTGGAGTTAACCGTTGACCGAGGACTGAATTGAACCTGAGAACTAGGCAAGACAAACTCCTGATATCTTGCCGTAATTATGCTGTTTTCAGGATCTACATTTATTCCTATTTTACCTGGATCTTCGCACGAAGCAAAAAATAAAGGTAACAACAGGCCTACAGCCATTACCTTAAATTTTTTAACCAATAAGTTCATTATATAATTCGAGATATGATTCGGAAAAATTTTCGTCCTTTTCAATGGTTTTAATTTTTTTCTTATCTTCACAATCATCAAAAAGTTGCGTAAGTTCTTTGTTAAGGTCATCACTTGATTTAATAACTGCATCAGAATACTCCATTCCTAGCTTCATAAAGCCCGAATAGTCTGCCGATTTTAAATTTTTCAGATTTTCATCCTCCACATCTATCATTTTAACCTTATTAAATAGGTCGCTATCAAATGTATGATTGAACTTATTATCATAAATCGTAAATACGGTTTTTGAATTTTGAAAAATGGGATCGTTTTTGTAGGTGGTTTTAATGTAAAGAGGAATCAAGCTTGTTATCCAATCGTTGCAATGTACAATGTCTGGTGCCCAGCCTAATTTTTTAACAGTTTCAAGTGCGCCCTTACAAAAGAAAACAAGACGCTCGTCATTATCTTCGTAAAATTTATCTTCTTTATCCTTAAAAACAAATTTACGTTTAAAATAGTCCTCGTTATCAATAAAATATACTTGAAGTTTTGCTGCTGGAATAGAAGCTACCTTTATAACCAAGGGTTTTTCTTCGTCTCCTACCGAAATATTAATTCCTGAGAGCCTTACAACTTCGTGTAATCTATTTTTTCTTTCATTAATTAATCCAAATCTTGGAACTAAAATTCGGATCTCCATCCCTTTTTCTTGCATAGCTTGAGGCAATTTTCTTACAAAATCTGCAACCTCAGAGGTTTGTAAAAAAGGATCAATCTCACTAGCTACGTAGAGTATTCGAAGTTTCGACATAAATATTGGTTTTTAATATGACCATAAAATGGGTGCACAAAGATACGCTTTTTTTAAAGTGTTATCAATGCTAATTTGAATGAAAAACGTAGTTTTGCCTCCTAATATTGTTAATTAAGCAGTATGACTCACATAATTAGGTCGAAATTTGATCTTAAAAAGGTTATCAATCGCCTTAAAAGTAAGAATATAAGCATTGGGTTAGTGCCAACCATGGGGGCGCTACATCAAGGACATTTATCGCTTGTTCAATTATCGAAAAGGCAATACGATGCAACTATTGCTACAATTTTTGTTAATCCAACTCAGTTTAATAATAAAGAAGATCTTCAAAAATATCCTAAAACGGAAGTGTCGGATATTGCCCTGCTTACCCAAATTAGTTGTGATTATATTTTTATTCCAACAGCTAATGAAATGTATAGTAAAGAACCTAGCTTACAATTAAGTTTTGGTTATTTAGAAAATATACTAGAAGGGAAGCATCGCCCTAGCCACTTTAATGGGGTAGGGCTTATTATAATGAAATTATTTGGGCTTATTAAACCTACTGGAGCTTATTTTGGGCAAAAAGACTTGCAACAATTTAGAGTAATCTCAGCCATTGTGCGAGATTTTGAACTACCAATCAATCTTCATTTAGCTCCTATTATTCGTGAAAAAAGCGGACTGGCCATGTCATCTCGCAATAGGCGATTATCAAAAAAGGATAAATTGGATGCCTCTAAAATATATGTTGCCTTACAACAAGCCTCGCTACAACTGCACCAAGGGTTATCTATAAAAGAAGTAATGCTAAATACAACGCGTTTCTTAAATGGGGAAGATGGTATTAAATTGGAGTATTTTGAGATTGTAGATGCTGAAACTCTTCAAGAAAACGTGTCGCTAAATGATGGGGATCAGCTAGCTTTGTGCGCTGCTGCTTATGTGGCAGGAGTAAGACTTATTGATAACATAATAATTGACTTATAAGCTATGTTAATAGAGGTAATGAAATCTAAAATTCACCGAGTAAAAATTACGCAAGCCGAACTACATTACGTTGGCAGTATTACGGTGGATGAAGATTTAATGGATGCCGCAGAGATGGTTGAAAACGAGAAGGTGCAAGTAGTTAACATTAATAATGGCGAACGACTAGAAACGTATGTAATTGCAGGCCCTAAAGGAACAGGCGAAGTGTGCTTGAATGGCCCTGCCGCTCGACTGGCTCAGGTAGGCGATGTTGTTATTTTAATTTCTTATGGCTTAATAGATAAATCAGAAGGTAAAACGCATAAGCCTATTGTAATTTTTCCCGATGATACAAACAAACTAGTTTCTTAACCTGAATTATTCATGAATAATCTATTACGCATTCCAATTACCTACCATTCAAGCACTCGCTCGGATTTTGGCACTCAACGTCCCGAAATTTCGGAACGCCTTCGTTCCAACCCTGAAAGCTTTCGGGAGTGCGAGCACTTGACTGTCAGATACTTGAAATGCTCATCACGAAGATTTATAAATTAATCAGGTTAGGTTTGAAAGGTAAAATAATTACATTTTTAAAATACTCCATTGGCTTACTCATAGCCAGTAGCTTGCTTTGGTATGTTTTTAAAGATTGGGATTGGAGTGATTTAATGACCCGTTTTGCTCAAGTAGATTATTCTTGGGTTTTGCTCTCTATTTTTTTATCTATTATTAGCCATATAATACGTGCGTATCGTTGGAATTTATTATTAAGCCCATTAGGATATAATCACTTAACTACTTTTCGTACTTTTTTAGCCGTAATGATTGGCTATTTTGTTAACCTTTTGGCACCACGAGCTGGAGAAATAACACGCTGCGGTATTATGAAAAAAAATGATGGTGTTAAGATGTCTGTATCATTAGGTAGTGTAGTGGCTGAGCGCATTGTTGATTTACTAGGGCTTGTTATAATTATTTTACTTGGCTTAGTGCTTCAATTTGATAGGCTTAGTGGATTTATGATGGATTTTTTTAATGAAAAATCAGATGCCTTACACATAAGTAGCACTATCTTAAACGTGCTTATTGCCCTTGGTGTGATAATTGCACTAATTTTAGTGGTTTTATGGTGGTTAAGGGCTCGCATAAAAAGGTTGCCTTTGTACTTTAAACTTCGTTCTTTCGCAATCGAGTTAGCTAATGGGTTTACAAGTGTTTTAAAGCTTAAAAACAAATCAGGTTTTTGGGTATCAACTATTCTAATTTGGGTGTTTTACTTTGCCATGGCGTATGTCGTTGTTTTTGCATTACCCTCAACCTCGCACCTTGGCTTATTGGCAGGCCTTTCTATTTTAATAATGGGAGGTTTAGGCATGTCGGCTCCTGTGCAAGGTGGTTTTGGAACCTATCATATTTTGGTAGGGTCGGTATTAGGTTTATATGGAGTAGTTGAAAAAGATGGCTACTTCTTTGCTACCTTAATCCATTCTTCTCAAACGTTATCCGTTTTGTTTTTAGGAGGATTAAGTTTTATCATTAGCCTACAATTAAAAAAAAATAATAAAGATGTTTAATCTAAATTTTTAAATTATGATATGGATAATATTTATCGTATTCGCAATTGCCAGTTTCGCAGTTAGCAGTACATTAAAACGAAAGTTTAAAAAGTATTCTCAAATTCCTTTGGCATCAGGCATGTCAGGTAAAGAGGTAGCTGAAAGAATGCTAAGAGACAATGGGATTTACGATGTGAGTGTCGTACATATTGGAGGGAGCCTTACCGATCATTATAACCCTTCTAACAAAACAGTAAATTTAAGCGAAGCGGTTTATGCAGGCAGATCAGCTGCTTCGGCCGCTATTGCTGCGCATGAGTGTGGGCATGCCGTACAACATGCCACAGCGTATAACATGCTTACCCTAAGAACAACATTGGTGCCTTTGCAAAATGCAAGTGGAAAAATAATGAATGTAATATTTTTAGGTATGTTATTTGGAAGTATGTTTTTAACAAGTATATTTCCTATGCAACTTGTTTTATTAGTGGTTATTGGGGTAAATTTTGTATTTACTCTTTTTGCTTTTGTAACCTTACCAGTAGAGTTTGATGCTAGCAAAAGGGCTTTGCAATGGATAAACGCTAATAATATAGTTACTTCACAAGAAAATGAAATGGCAAAAGATGCACTTAAATGGGCTGCCATGACCTATGTGGTAGCTGCGCTTGGTGCCTTAACAACTTTATTATATTATGTAATGATTTTTCTAGGAGGCAGAGATTAAATACCCTTGATGTTATAAATATTTTAAGAAAACTATTATGGATTTTAAATTAACCGAAGAGCAGCTAGCTGTAAGAGATGCTGCAAGAGATTTTGCCCAAAATGAGTTATTGCCGGGCGTTATCGAAAGAGATGAACAAGCACGGTTTCCAACAGAGCAAGTAAAAAAGCTAGGAGAACTTGGTTTTTTAGGTATGATGGTGGACCCTAAATATGGTGGAGGTGGGATGGATACCATTTCTTACGTATTAGCAATGGAAGAGATTTCTAAAGTAGATGCCTCCACTTCAGTAGTAATGTCCGTTAATAATTCTTTGGTGTGTTCGGGGTTAGAACAATTTGGGACTGAAGATCAGAAACAAAAATACTTAACCCAATTGGCCTCTGGAAAAAAAATAGGTGCCTTTTGCCTCAGTGAGCCAGAGGCAGGATCAGACGCTACTTCGCAAAAAACTACAGCCGAAGATAAAGGCGATTACTACTTATTAAATGGCACTAAAAACTGGATTACTAATGGAAATACAGCCTCCTATTACATTGTAATTGCACAAACGCATCCTGAAAAAGGCCATAGAGGAATAAATGCTTTAATTGTAGAAAAAGGGGTTGATGGATTTGTTGTTGGAAAAAAAGAAAATAAATTAGGAATTAGAGGCTCAGATACGCATTCGTTAATGTTTACCGATGTTAAGGTGCCTAAAGAAAACCGAATTGGAGAAGATGGGTTTGGTTTTAAATTTGCTATGAAAGTTTTAAGTGGGGGTCGAATTGGCATTGCTTCGCAAGCACTTGGCATTGCCTCAGGTGCGCTAGAGCTTTCCTTGAAATATTCAAAAGAGCGCAAAGCATTCGGAGTTGAAATATCCCAACATCAGGCCATTCAATTTAAGTTATCTGAAATGGCAACGAATATTGATGCTGCTAGGCTACTTTGCTTACGTGCAGCTTATTTAAAAGATCAGCATAAGGATTTTACAAAAGAGAGTGCCATGGCCAAAGTATTTGCTTCTAAAACAGCTATGGATGCATCTATTGAAGCAATACAAATTCATGGAGGTTATGGATATGTAAAAGAATACCACGTAGAGCGAATGATGAGAGATGCCAAGATTACCCAAATTTATGAAGGCACATCAGAAATACAACATATAGTTATTGCAAGAGAGCTTTTAAAATAATTTAGGGGTATATCTTATAATAGTACAAAAAACAGTTTTAAATTTTTGTTTTTAAGATAGAAACATTAAATTTGTTCAAGGTTTTTTTGCACAATTGTTTTCAGAAAAAAAATGGATTTGTATGGAAGATTATAATAAAATAATTGAGTCGTTAGGGGTAAGATATATTAAGGCTAAAAGCATTAATGTTAAGCAGCCTGTATCTGTTTCTAATTTTTACGATGTTGAAAATACTGCCATTTTTATCAAGTCGGGAAAAATGAGTTTTGAGGGTTCAACGAGTGAGATTGAAGTAGAAGAGGGAGAAGTTATCTTTATTCCTGGTGGTAAAAAAACAAAACTTACTTATGGCAGTAATGCCAAAGCGGAGTTAACGGCCGAAGAGTTTGTTGCCAAAAAAGAGTTGTACTTACAATCGCATACCCAAGAGGCATTGCAAAATAGCTCCTTTTCGGATGCTATGATTGTGGTTTCTTTTGAAGCGAAAGTATTTAACTCTGTTAACTTTTTCACCTCCTTAGATATCGACCCATTTGTTATTAAAAGTGATGACATTAATTTTACACTCAAGCAATTATTTGCTGAATCTGTTTCTGAAGAGCCAGGGAGTAGCAGGATTGTAAAATTAAAAACGGAGCAATTGGTGATTGAAATTATTCGTTATATAATTAAGAACAGGTTATTTGTAGAGCAGTTAGCAACCAACAGTACTTATTTTAAAGATCCTCGACTGATTGACATTTTTAATTTTATTAAAGAAAATATTAATGGAGATTTATCTAATAAAGTGTTGGCCGAAGTAGCTAATGTTTCAGAAGATTATGTAGGTCAATATTTTAAAATGCTAACGGGAATTAACCCTCAGGATTATATTGAATACCAACGCATGGAAGAAGCTGTTAGTTTACTTAGAACTACTAAAAATAGCATTAGAGCCATTGGTAAACAAGTTGGTTATAAAGACACTGCTTATTTCTGTCGTAGATTTAAAATGATGTTTGGAATACCAGCAGGTAAAATGCGAAGAAGAGAGTCGTTAATGAATTTATAGCAGAATCAATCTAGTATAGTGCCTAAAATAGCCACTAATACACAACATAAAATCTGTGTATTAGTGGCTATTTTAGGAGATAGAAAGGTTGGTTTGCTCTTTGTTTGCATCTGCTACGGCACTTGCAATTTCAAATAAAATAGTTGGGTTGTCCTCTGCGGCATTCCCTACCACAATACAATTGGCTCCCGAGTCAAGAGCTCGTTTTGCTTCCTCATAAGACCGTATTCCACCCCCAATAATTAAAGGTATATCAATCGCATTTGAAACCGATTTTATAACCGTTTTCGATATTGGTTTTGAGGCACCACTGCCCGCATCCATGTAAATTAAACTATTGCCAAGCATTTCTCCTGCAATAGCAGTTGCTGTTGCAATATCTGGTTTATTGGCTGGTATTGGTGTTGTATTACTCACATACGATGTACTTGAAAGACCACCAACTAGCATATATCCCGTTGCTATACTTTCCATCCCTAATTCTTTAATTAGTGGAGCTCCTGCAATATGTTGACCAATTAAATATTCTGGATTTCTACCAGAAATCAAACTCAAAAACAAAATAGCATCGGCTTTACATATTTGATTGATATTACCGGGAAATAGAATGACAGGTTTTTTTGAATGATTTTTAATTTTTTCTATTAGCTTTTCGGTACTTCCATCGGTAACTAGGCTGCCACCAACAAAAATCGAACTAATTTCATCAATGCTGTTAACTTCCATTAAAAGAGAATCTACTTGAGAGCACTCCGTTTTATCAGGATCTATGAGCACAGCAAACGATTTATTATTAGCTAAAAAAACATCCTGATAAACACTCATTTAGTTCGTTTTTTGCGCTGAAAATAATTAGTAACAATTTTTTGACCTTGGTTAAAAAGTAAGCTCGCACTTTCTTGTAATGCCATCGAAAAAAAGGGATACATCAACTTGGTAGTTGCAGATTTACTAGCGTTTGAATGAGTGGTATTATCCCTAAATTTAGATTCTAAATACCTATCAAAAATGGTGTATAATATAAAAGCTCCTGCTCCAGCCACCATCATTCCTTTTCCTATAATAATGGCTTTATTGGCACTTTGATCAAAATGAATTTGTAGCTCCTTCTTTTTATATTCAAGAATTGCCACTAATTCTTTTCTACGTTCTGCTTTTATTTTTTCAAGATCAGTCATAGTCTTCCTCCTCCTTCTCGTCCCTCGTATTTAGGTTATTCAACGATGCCTCAATAATAACTTCAAGCTTTTTGCCTACTTTAAAAACTTTAAAGGCGATAAGTAGTAACGTATAAAACCCAGTAATAATAGCATAGCCCCAAAACTGGCTTTCAAGAATATAGTTTAGAAAAGTGGCTATGGTAATACTTAAAAATATAACAATAAAGAAAATCATTAAGCCTAAAAAAACAACGCTAATAATTTTAGAAGCTGTTTTTGCCGCTTCCTCTTTCATCTCAATTTTAAGCAATTCAACTTTAGCTTCAACAATAGTTACAACATCATCAAAAATTGAATCTACTTTAAAAAAGCTTAATATTTTTTTATAGTCTGCCATATATCATCAACATTTAATAATGCAAAAATAAGTCTTACTTTTTATTAACCTTTATTCTTGTAGGCACCAAAATAGCCTTAGAAAATTGAGACTTTACCTTCTTAAAAACGGGGTAAGCTTCTAGTTGCGAATAAAATGATTCCATCCTTACTTTATAATTAGGCTGATCGAAAATAATTTTTGGTTTACTATCAGGAAAATGACGATACGCCTGCATTTGCACTTCTTTAGCCCTGGATCTATCATTGCCAGCATATAGCTGTATGGTTAAACCTTCTATGTATCCAGTTTTTTCTGTATTATAACTATTAACTAATTGCAACGCGGCATCCAAACGATCTGTAATTATAAGTGTTGTATCAAACGCTCTATCATTTATTACTGCCGTTTGGTTAACCAATGTATCTATGGGGGTTAAAGGCAAATAGGCTGATATGTCTTCTGAATAGGTTGAAGTTGAACCTGCTTTATTTGATTTTATAGTTGACACACAGGCCATACTTAAAACAATTAGAAGAACAAAATATGTAAGATAAGCCTTCCTCATTAGTTTTCAATAATAACACAATTTCCTTGTCTTACATCTTCTTCAACTACTTTAAACTTAACGTCTTTTTTAACTGTTCCATCTGCATATTGAACGGAAACTCGTGCGTTTCGACTCGCAATTTTCTGAGATTTAGCGGGGGCTATTTTTTTAGCAGGTGCACTAGGGTTCTGTGCTTGTCTTCCATCGCTTAAAGCAGATCTGCTTTCATCTTTTTGTTCGTTAAGTTTTTGCCTTCTTTGAACTCTGGCTTCCTGTACTTCGCTAGCTTCTTGAACTGGTATTTCTGCTTTCATTAAAAATGAAACAGTTTCTTCATTTAGCTTAGCAATAAATATTTTAAACAAGTTAAACCCTTCAAACTTATAAATTAATAGAGGATCTTTTTGCTCATACACTGCGTTTTGAACCGACTGTTTTAAGTCGTCCATTTCGCGTAAATGTTCTTTCCAAAGGTTATCAATAATTGCTAAAACAATCATTTTCTCCATCGCATTAATTAACTCTAATCCTTCCGTTTCAACCGATTTAATCAAATCTGCGCTTACCCCAATTTGTTTTTTCCCATCTGTAAATGGTACTAAAATATTTTTAACAGTAGCTCCTCTGGTTTTTTCAATATCTTTTAAAATAGGCAGCGATTTTTCCGTAATCGTTTTGTTTTTACGCTTATAATGAGCGAGTGCTAAATCGTATGTTTTTTCGGTAAGATTTTCTTCCCCAATGGCAGCAAACTCTTCTTTAGAAATAGGCATGTCTATTTGTAAAGAGCTGAGTAAGGTAAGCTTAAACCCATCAAAATCGTTGGTGCCTTTGTGATTCAATACAATATCATCACAGGTATCATACAGCATATTTAGGATATCCAACTCAAGGCGTTCCCCATTCAAGGCATTTCTTCTTCGGGTGTAAATCACTTCCCGCTGCGAGTTCATTACATCATCATACTCAAGTAAACGCTTACGAATGCCAAAGTTATTTTCCTCTACTTTTTTCTGCGCTCGCTCAATAGAGTTTGTAATCATAGAGTGTTGAATTACCTCTCCTTCTTGCAGCCCAATTTTATCCATTAGCTTGGCGATGCTCTCTGGCATAAATAGCCTCATTAGATTATCCTCTAACGATACAAAAAACTGGGAAGATCCAACATCTCCTTGTCGCCCTGCTCTACCTCTCAACTGCCTATCAACTCTCCTTGATTCGTGCCTTTCGGTGCCAATAATAGCCAGCCCTCCTGCTTCTTTAGATGCTAAAGCTAGCTTAATATCGGTACCTCTACCTGCCATATTAGTGGCAATAGTAACCGTGCCAGGGTTACCTGCATTAGCAACAATATCGGCTTCTTTTTGATGCTGCTTTGCATTTAGCACCTGATGATTAATTTTCTTTAATTGAAGCATTCTACTAACCAATTCTGAAATTTCAACGGAGGTAGTACCTACTAAAACAGGTCGATTCATGTGTGTTAGCTCCACTATTTCATCAACTACTGCATTAAACTTTTCGCGCACGGTTTTATACACTTTATCTTCGGTATCGGCTCGCACAATATTTCTATTGGTGGGTATTACCACCACATCTAGCTTATAAATTTCCCATAGTTCTCCTGCTTCGGTTTCGGCTGTACCGGTCATCCCCGATAATTTATGGTACATCCTAAAGTAGTTTTGAAGGGTAATGGTTGCGTATGTTTGTGTCGCATCTTCTACCTTTACATTTTCTTTGGCTTCAATGGCTTGGTGCAGTCCATCAGAGTATCTTCGACCATCCATTACACGGCCTGTTTGCTCATCTACTATTTTAATTTTACCATCAGCCAAAATATATTCAGTGTCCTTTTCAAAAAGGGTAAATGCTTTTAATAGCTGATTTACCGAGTGAATTCGCTGCGCTTTAATGGAATAATCTTGAATTATTCTATCTTTTTTCTTAACCTTTTCATCGCTAGGTAGTGTTTCATCTTTTTCTAACTTAGAAACTTCATCACCAATATCAGGTAGAATAAAAAATTGAGGGTCTTCTCCTTCACCCGTAATTAAATCAATCCCTTTTTCGGTTAAATCAATGCTATTATGTTTTTCATCAATGGTAAAATACAGGGGCTCATCTGCTTCGGGCATCATTTTAGAATTATCCTGCATATAAAAATTTTCTGTTTTTTGCAGAATTTGTTTAATGCCTGACTCACTTAAAAACTTAATAAGGGGCTTGTCTTTCGGCAGTCCACGGTATGCTCTAAATAAGGATACTCCTCCTTCTTTTTCTTGGGTGTCAGCCAATTGTTTTTTTGCATCTAATAAGTATTGATGCACAATTTTTTTCTGGGCATCAACTAATTTTTGAATTCGAGGTTTTAGGTCGTAAAATTCATGCTCATCTCCTTTTGGAATGGGTCCAGAAATAATTAATGGCGTTCTTGCTTCATCCACAAGCACTGAATCTACCTCATCGACCATAGCAAAATGGTGTTTTCTCTGAACCAGGTCGTCTTGCTCTTTGGCCATATTATCTCTTAGATAATCGAACCCAAATTCGTTATTGGTGCCATAAACCACTCCTGCCTTATATGCTTTTACTCGCTCTGGCGAGTGTGGTTCGTACTTATCAATGCAATCAACACTTATGCCATGAAACTCTAAAATGGGACCCATCCATTCAGAATCTCGAGTAGCTAAGTAGTTATTTACTGTTACCAAATGAACCCCTCGCCCAGACAATGCATTTAAAAAGGAAGGCAGTGTTGAGACTAACGTTTTACCTTCGCCCGTAGCCATTTCAGCTATTTTTCCTTGATGTAGAACCACTCCGCCAATGAGTTGTACATCATAATGAATCATGTTCCAAACCATTTCAACACCTGCTGCTTTCCATCTATTTTTCCAAATGGCCTTATCGTTGTTTACCTCTACGTGGTCGTGTTGTGCTGCATACTGCTTATCGTGCATGGTAGCCGTAACTTCTAAGGTTTCATTTTCGGTAAACCTTTTGGCTGTTTCTTTTATAATGGCAAAAGCTGTAGGCAATACCTCTAATAAAACTTTTTCTAATTCCTCATTTCTGTCTTCTTCTAACGCATCAACTTTTTTGTATAATGCTTCTTTTTGATGCACATCAAGCGCAGTGTTTTCCGTGGCTTCTTTTTGAAGTTTGGCTATTTCATCATCTATTGATTGTAGATGCTTATTAATGGCAGTTCTAACTTCTTCGGTTTTAGCCCTTAATTCATCGTTGCTTAGGCTTGCTAAGGTGCTAAAAACCTCCTTTGTTTTATCTACGTAAGGCATTACCGCCTTTATATCTTTATCTGATTTGTTGCCAAATATTTTGGCAACTGTCTTGCTAAAAAAACTAGCCATTATTATTACTATTATTTAAATTTCGATTGGCAAATATAGAGATTTCAAAGACTCTTTTAAAAGTCTTAGAGATGTATTATGCCTGAAAAAATGTGTTCGGTTGGCCCTTCCAACCAAATGTTTTCAAATCCGTTTTTATTTATAGAAAAACGTACATTTAATATTCCTCCTTTTGTGCTGATTAGAGTTGGAGAATTACACCCTTTTAATGAGGCTGCCAAAGCCGAGGCGGTTACTCCTGTACCACAAGAAAGTGTTTCGTTTTCTACTCCTCTTTCATACGTACGTACAAATAAATTATTTTTATTTATAATTTCAACAAAGTTAATATTGGCACCCTTCTCACCAAAAAGGCCTGAATTTCTCCATTCTCTCCCTTTATTTAACACATCTACTTGTTGAACGTTATCAACAAATAGTATAAAATGAGGTGATCCCGTATCCATAAAAATGCCGCCTTCTATTTCTCTGCCATTTCTTACATTAGCCATTTGCAAATTAATGGCTTCTCCTTTTATAATGGCTTGGTGTACTCCATCAAATGCGTTAAATCTTATTTTATTATCCGTAATTTTTAAAGATTCCGCAAACCGGATGGCCGCTCTACACCCATTGCCACAGAGGCTTTGCGTACCATCTGGATTATAGAATACCATTTCAAAATCACTATTGTCAGAAGGTTCTATTAAGATAAGCCCATCGGAACCAATACCAAATTTTCGATTGCAAATTTTTTCTATATTCGTTTTATTTTTAGGAAATATATTTTTTCTATTATCTATAACTATAAAATCGTTACCTGCAGCTTGGTATTTATTAAAGGAAATTTCCATAACACGCAAAATTAGTTGGTTTAATTACATTTTGTTTTTCAAAATATAAACGAGTGGTTTTGCAGATAAGCTTTTGGTAGTCGTTGACATTTCAAAACCATTATTTGTTTCGCCTTCTTCCCATTCTAAATGAGGCGGATTAAGGTAAGCGTGGTTGCCACACTAAAAACAGAGGTTGCAACCTAAAAAACGATTCTTAAATTCAACAAAACACCCATGCCAATTACTACTTCATTTCTGCCTTAATATTATACAACATGTGATCTAATGCCTCTCCCCAAGTTTCATCCGCATCCCATTTAGGCCCTAAATACACATTGCCCGTTCGTAAGTGTTTAATGTAATATTTATACACCAATCCATTAGCAGGGATTCTACGGATAATTAATTTCCCATCTTTATAAATTTGGGTGGTATAAGTATCTTGATCTTCATTTACTTTATAATTAAGCAGTTTTTTTATGTCAATTCCAGGGGCATAAAGTCTTAACAACACATAACTAAATCCTTTTTTACTCAACTCTATATCCGAAATTAAAGGATCAACAAACTCATACCTATAATCGTAGCCTTTCATTTTTTCTGCTAATACAATATTGTTTTTAATATTAAGGGCATTGGATTCTTCCACTTGTTTAGCTACTAAATTATTAATTACACCGGTAGGTTTTGGGCTTGGCATATCTACTATTTTAAAAGTAGGAACAGCCATTTTTCCAAAATCAAAATCGGTTCGATAGCCTTCTACATGCTCTCCCCATACCATTTTAGCGTCCCCAAAATATTCGGGGGCATCATTTAGCAATAAATTTTTTTGGTCAAATTTATTAGCCGCAGAAGCCACTTTTGCAAGCGTTTTGTCAAACGCCTTACCTTGTGCCTTCCAGCCTATTTGCCCATTTGTAAATAAAGAGGGTTTTCCATTAAAAGTAGAAGCTAGAATTACGTAGCGAGTAACCTCTTTTTTCTTTTTTTGAAATACAACCTTACTTAAAACAAGTATGTTTTTAATTTCTCTTTTCTTCCACGTTTCAGAAAATGCAAACTGGCTGTCTTTACCAGCAAAAACTTGCTTTAAACTGTAATAACCAACGACATCAATTCCTGCTTTTGTAAAAACTTCATGAGCCTCCTCAATAATTGGTTCGGCTGTTTTATTAAACGCCTGATCGGGCAATATTTTAGTGGTATTAACCAATACAATGGTTTTCCCATTTCTAATGGTTTCGGGTAATGAACCCGTATAATTTAAAAAAACTAACCCTGCTACATTTATTTCTTCGTCTTGAGCAAGAATAGAATTAGTTAGAAATAAGCCAATTAATAGAATTAAGATGTGTTTTTTCATATAAAAAAGTTTGTTGTAAAGATAACGTATTTATATAGGTTGAAATTATAGATAAATAACTAAATTCATTGCAATTTTAGCAAATGCAAAATAAAATGCGCTGCCAATGGGCCGAAGGGTCTTTTGAGGCTTATGTAAAATACCACGATGAAGAATGGGGAATGCCTGTGCACGATGATACCAAGCATTTTGAATTTTTACTATTAGAGGGAGCCCAAGCAGGGCTTAGTTGGGCTACCGTTCTTAAAAAACGAGCAGGTTATCGAGCAGCTTTTGCTAATTTTGATTATACTAAAGTGGCAATATTTGATGAAGCAAAAATGGAAGAATTGGTGCTTAACTCTAAAATAATTAGAAATCGATTAAAAATTAAAAGTGCTATTACTAATGCCCAATGCTTTATAGAAGTTCAAAAAGAGTTTGGTAGCTTTGATACTTACATTTGGGGTTTTGTTAAAGGTAAACCAATTATTAATACGTGGGAAAAAATGGCTGATGTACCCGCTTCTACCAAGGAGTCGGATGCATTAAGCAAAGATTTAAAAAAACGAGGGTTTAAGTTTGTGGGCTCCACCATTATGTATGCACACATGCAAGCCTGTGGGTTGGTAAACGACCATACCACGGATTGCTATCGTTATACAGAAGTATGAAATTAAATGGGTTAGCCCACCAAGCAGTAAATTAATAACTATGAAAGAAGATCCATCAATTATTGAA
>CAZGDC010000021.1:0-1449 GCA_964524405.1 uncultured Roseivirgaceae bacterium | reverse complement strand
TAGCCCACCAAGCAGTAAATTAATAACTATGAAAGAAGATCCATCAATTATTGAAAGAGGAGGGAAATGGATGCGTAATTCCATTAGTTTAAAATTATTTATCATTTCATTTCTGGTGCTTATGTTGCTCATCCCATCGACTATGATAAAATCAATTATTTATGAACGCCAAGCACTACAAGAACAGGCAACCACAGAGGTGAGCTCTAAATGGGCCAATAGCCAGCTCCTCACGGGGCCTATTTTAACCATTCCAGTGGTGTATGAATATGAGCAAAAAAACACCAAGAATGGTGTAACCACTTATGAGCAGGTACACGTTCAAGAGGTGTTTCATTTGCTTCCATCAGCCCTTAATATTAATGGCACTGTTACTCCCAAAAAACTAACAAGAGGGTTATACGAAATTGTGGTGTATGAATCGGAATCTACCGTTACAGGAGCATTTAAATTAGACATAAATCCTAAAAAATCAGGGCTCGTTTCCATTAAATGGGAGGAGGCTTTTTTAACCATTGGTATTTCAGATTTGAGGGGCATACAGAATGAAATTATCTTTAATTGGGGGGAAATAAAATTACCCATTGAGCCAGGAAGCAATATTACAAACTTGGTACAAACGGGTATTACGGCTAAACTGCCTAACCTTGAACCCCTTAAAAACACCACAGTCCCTTTTAGTTTTAATCTTAATTTACAAGGGAGCAAAGCCCTTTCTTTTATTCCATTGGGTGCTAATACAACGGTTCATCTTTCTTCTTCTTGGTCATCTCCTAGTTTCGATGGAAGCTTTTTGCCAGACACCCGTGCTATTTCCGAAAATGGGTTTGAGGCCACATGGGAAATACTTCAGTTAAATCGAAATTTTCCACAATCTTGGGTAGGTAGTAGCCAAAAAAATAATTTAGATGAGGCCGTATTTGGAGTTAATTTTATTGTAGGCGTAGATGATTACCAAAAATCAATGCGTTCTGCAAAATATGCAATTATGACCATCGTGTTAACTTTTCTCATCTTCTTTTTAGTTGAAATTTTATATGGACGAAAAATACATCCTTTCCAATACATTTTAGTAGGTTTATCCCTAAGCCTTTTTTATGTGCTACTTATTTCTATTTCAGAGCACACCAGTTTTAATCTAGCCTATTTAATTTCGGCTTTAGCCGTAGTGATTATGATTTCATTATACTCTTTAAGCGTGTTTGATTCAAAAAAACACAGCTTATTATTGGCATCAACGCTCGTTGGTATTTATAGCTTTTTGTTTGTTACCCTTCAGCTAACCGATTATGCCTTATTAATGGGAAGCATTGGTTTAACAACTATTTTAGCCGTTACTATGTACTTTACTAGAAAAGTAAATTGGTATAATATTAAAACAAATTCGAGCGATTAAATACGGTTACTTTCTTAGAGAAATTAGGTAAAAGAAGACCGAACTCTAGTTAA
>CAZGDC010000020.1:0-24155 GCA_964524405.1 uncultured Roseivirgaceae bacterium | reverse complement strand
GAGAAAATGTAAATGCCTCTTTCAATTTAGCCCAACTTATACCATATTAATATTGAGATGGAATAACCAATGAGTTAATAATCAGCATTTTGCAAGTCAACTTTCGGAAAGGTTAGCCCATCTACTATTGCTAAAAAGACAGACAAAAGAGCTAGTCAAAAAGGAGTAGTTATTCTTTAACAGTGCCTAAATATTTATTTTGGGTGAAAGCTTCCAAAATTTCTATTACATTTTATTATAAGTATTGGAATTGCAATAATATAATTCTACTTTTGTGTCCCCATTTGAAATGGGGAGAAATTTGTATTTCAAAATATTTAAGAAGTGGATACATTAAGTTATAAAACTATATCAGCCAATAAAGCTACTGTTGAAAACGGTTGGTTAGTAATCGATGCCGATTCTATGATACTTGGTAGAATGGCAAGTGAAGTGGCTAAAAGGTTAAGAGGTAAGCATAAAGCGAACTATACACCACATGTAGTATGTGGTGATAACGTAATCGTTATTAATGCCGACAAAATTAAATTAACCGGCAAAAAATGGACGGACAAAGTGTATGTTAGACATACAGGTTATCCAGGTGGTCAAAGATTCCAAACGGCAAACGAGGCCATGGCTAAGTCTTCTACATTATTAGTAGAACGAGCCGTAAAAGGAATGCTTCCTAAAAACAAAATAGGAAGTGAGCTATTTAGAAACCTATATGTGTATGAAGGTACTGAGCATCCTCACGAAGCACAACAACCAAAAGAAATTAAGCTATAATCCATGGAAGTAATAAATACCATTGGTAGAAGAAAAACATCGGTAGCCCGAATCTACATGACTCCGGGTAAAGGTGCTATTACAGTAAACAACAAAGATGTTGCTACGTATTTCCCTATTGATATTTTGCAAATTATCGTAAAACAGCCTTTAGCTACAGTTGAAGCCGTTGATAAATTTGACATTAAAGTAAATGTTGATGGTGGAGGAATAAAAGGACAAGCAGAAGCAATTCGTTTAGCTATTTCGCGTGCATTATGCGAGGTAGATGCTGAAAACAGACCCCCTTTAAAAAAGGAAGGATTTCTTACAAGAGATGCTAGAATGGTGGAACGTAAGAAGCCAGGTAGAAAGAAAGCACGTAAAAAATTCCAGTTTAGTAAACGTTAAAAACAAGACACAAGATGTTAGATTGTTAGACATAAGACTTTTTAATCTTTTGTCTAGCGTCTTTTGTCTAACATCTAATCATAAATAAATAATGGGAAAATTAACACACAAGGACTTACTAGATGCTGGTGTTCACTTTGGGCACTTAACAAGAAAGTGGGATCCACGAATGGCTCCGTACATTTTTATGGAGAAGAATGGAATCCACATTATTGATCTTAATAAAACCCTTGAGAGCCTTGACCAAGCATCTAACGCTCTTAAGAACATCGTACGATCGGGTCGTAAGATAATGTTTGTGGCTACTAAAAAGCAAGCCAAAGAAATTGTTGCTGAAGAAGCACGAAGACTAAACATGCCTTATGTAACAGAACGTTGGTTAGGTGGCATGCTAACAAATTTTGCTACCATTCGTAAATCGCTTAAAAAAATGTCTTCCATGGAGAAAAACATGAAAGAAGATAGCTATAAAAACCTTGCAAAAAGGGAGCGATTAATGATTAACCGTGATCAAGAAAAATTGGAAAGAGTACTAGGCGGAATCGCTGATCTTACTCGTTTACCAGCTGCTTTATTTGTAATTGATGTAATGCGCGAGCATATTGCTATTAAAGAAGCTAAGAAATTGAACATCCCTGTATTTGCATTGGTTGATACCAATTCAGATCCTACTTCAGTTGATTTTCCTATTGCTGCTAATGATGATGCTTTTAAATCAATTGATATACTTACTAAGTATTTAGGCAAAGTAATTGAAGAAGGATTAGCTGAGCGTAAGCAAGACAAAGACGATGCTAAACGCAAAGAAGAAGAAAATGCAAAAAGAGAGCTAGATAAAAAAGAAGCGAAAGCGGCTGAAGTAGCAGAAAAAGCAACTTCAAAAGCAGATGATAAAAATACTGATGATAAAAAAGAAGTAACAGAAAAAGTAGAGAAAGCTTAATTACTACTTATTTAATATAATTTTAAATGAACATCAGCGCATAGTCACTGATGTTCATTTTTTTTAAACCAAATTTCAATATTTAATATATATAATCATGGCGATTACAGCACAAGATGTAAACAAACTTAGAAAAATGACAGGTGCAGGCATGATGAACTGCAAGAAAGCTTTGGTAGAGTCGGAAGGAGATTTTGAAAAAGCAATTGATATTTTAAGAAAAAAAGGACAAAAAGTATCTGCTTCAAGAGCAGATCGTGAAACTTCTGAAGGGGCTATTTTTGTGAAAACAAATGAGGCTAAAACAGAAGCTTTATTAATTGCACTTAACTGCGAAACTGACTTTGTAAGCTCAAACGAAGGATTTCAAAACTTAGGTAAAGAGATACTCGAAGCAGCTTATACGCATAAGCCAAAAAGTATAGAAGCTTTACTAACGGTTTCGTTAGGAGAATTTTCAGTAACAGAAAAAATTACTGAAATGGTGGGAAAAATTGGCGAAAAGCTTGAAATAAGCTCTTATGTACAAATGTCTGCGGATCAAGTGGTACCTTATATTCATGCAGGTGGCAAATTGGGCGTTTTGGTTGGATTAAGTAACGTTAATGGTGCAGACCAAACACAAGCAGGCAGAGATGTTGCTATGCAAATTGCCGCTATGAACCCACTTGCTTTGAGCAAAAATGAAGTAGCTCAAGAGGTAATTGATAGAGAACTAGAAATTGGCAAAGAGCAAGTAAGAGCTGAAGGTAAGCCTGAGCATATGTTAGAAAAAATTGCGCAAGGAAAACTAAATAAATTCTTTGCTGAAAACACATTACTTTCTCAGAAATTTGTGAAAGATAATAGCCTTACCATCGAAAAGTATTTAGAGGGTGTTTCTAAAGGAATGACTGTTAGCAAATTCGAACGAATTTCGATTGGTTAATTAGAAACCAACTATAAAATACAAGGTTGCTCATATGGGCAGCCTTTTTTTATGCTCTTTTCAAACGTCATTCCTCTCAGTAAAAAAAATAGGTTCGGCCAAAGAAAGAGGTTTTTCACTTTTGCGGTAATAATGAGCATTTTATACCACATTAACATTGAGATGCCGCATTAGATTGATTCTTTTTCACACGCTCATCGTTAAAATAATATAGCATAACTGGTTATGCTATATTATTTTGCCTCGATATTGTAAAAAATAGTTCAATCTAATTATTGCGACATCTCAAAATTAAAATGGTATTAGAGCCAATTTTATTTCTTCCAGTCGTCTGAAGATGACACATTGAGCACGCCATTTTTATCTAAAATATAATCCATCATTACAGGAGTTCTGCACCCTTGAAAAGTGGTTTCAGAAGTGCTTTTCAATAGGATGGGATAAGAATTTCCATAGTCTCTCTTGCGTATAATTACGTTATTTAAAGAGTCAACTAAAAAGCCCCACTCGATAGCTATTGCCTGTCTTTTACAGGACGATGGAGCAAAACCAAAAATATCGTACTTATAGGCGCCAGTACCATCTTTATTTAACACTAGGTATCCAGATTTTCTTCCTTTATAGGTTCCTATAAATTTTTCAACAACTTCAATTGTCGTTTTATACTCATCTCCTCGATAGGTAATAATACGTTCATCTTTATTTTGTAGCTGTAAAAGTGATAGAATTGGCAAGAATATGATGTGCAACATTTGACGAAGGTAAATATTTTTTTATTCTGAGATACGAAGAATCTTCTACTTCTTTAAAAATAGCATAGTTCAGTAGAGAAAAACCCCATAATTGGCGGTTTTACAATCTATGAAAAGAAAACCTACAACGTCTATGATCGGGTTAAAAATGAATAATGCGGGTTAGCATTAATCTTCCAAAGCGGCAACTCCAGGCAGCACTTTCCCTTCCATAAATTCAAGCAAAGCACCTCCACCAGTGGATACATACGAAACCTTATCGCCATACCCTAATTGGTTTATTGCAGCGGCAGAATCTCCCCCTCCAATTAACGAATAGCCGCCAAGCTCAGTAGCGCCTTTTACCGCTTTGGCAACAGCCTTAGTACCCTCGGCAAAAGCAGGCATTTCAAAAACTCCCATAGGCCCATTCCACAGAATGGTTGCAGAGCGGCTTATAATTCTCCTAAATACTTCTTGGGCATCGGGTCCAATGTCTAAGCCCATCCATCCATCAGGAATACTAATATTATCTGAGATTTTAGTATTAGCATCTGGAGCAAATTTATCGGCAATTATACTGTCCATAGGTAGTTCTAAACTTACATTTTTCTCTTTGGCTTTTTTAATTAGCTTTTTTGCCAAATCAAGTTTCGATTCTTCTACCAAAGAAGAGCCAACTTTGCCACCTAAGGCTTTAAAAAAGGTATAAGCCATGCCACCTCCGATAATAAGGTTGTCAACCTTATCTAATAGCTTTTCAATAATTAATATCTTATCCGAAATTTTTGCACCCCCCATAATGGCTGTAAAGGGTCTTTTGGGGTTATCTAATACCTTAGCGGCATTTTTAAGTTCTGATTGCATCACGTAACCACAACCTTTTGTATTAAAAAATTGAGCTATAATAGCGGTTGACGCGTGTGCTCTATGTGCTGTGCCAAAAGCGTCATTAATATATACATCGCCTAACTTAGAAAGTTGCTCTGCAAAGTCTTTGTCTCCTTTGGTTTCTTCGGGGTGGTAACGTACGTTTTCTAAAAGTAAAACTTCGCCTGGTTTTAAGCTACTCGAAAGAGCTTCTGTTTCAGCGCCAATACAATCGTGTGCAAACTTTACTTGGGTTCCAAGTCGATTACTTAAATCAGCTACCAAATGTTTTAAAGAGAATTTTTCTTCTGGGTTACCTTTGGGTCTTCCTAAGTGAGACATCAATATCACCGAACCTCCTTCAGAGAGAATTTTTTTTATGGTAGGCTCGGCAGCATTAATTCGTGTAAAGTCGGTAATTTCGAACTTATCGTTTAATGGCACATTAAAATCAACACGAACTAAGGCTCTAAGCCCTTTAAACTGAATATTATCTATGGTTTTCATAAGTTATGTAGTATTTATTTAGAGGAAGCACGATTAAGGCGGTCATTAATCGCCCTTCCTAATCCATAATTAGGAACGTATTCTGTAAGTATAATTTCTATTGGTTGGTTATCCATCCAGCGTAAAGAATTAAATAAATTCTGAGCCGCTTCTAACAGATTACCAGAAGGTGTTAACACACTGTTAATATAGTTAGGAAATGCCTTTTTATAGGAAATAATTCCTATTTTTTTTTCGCTATTTTCTGCAATTAATTTTTTAATATTACCCACTATTAATTTAACATCTGGGGAGTAATGATGGAGTAGCATTCCAGGTGCTTCAGGCTTAGAACTTGAGGGCAATACTGTATCAATTTTACCTATAACCTGCTCAATATCTTCGGCACTTAGCCCGCCTAGTCTTAAAATTATTGGCTTGTTATTAACAAACGAAATAATGGTTGATTCCAGTCCAATGCCACAAGGGCCGCCATCTAAAATATAATCTACTTTATGACCTAACTGGTCTGCCACGTGTTGTGCCGTTGTAGGGCTAACATAGGTAAAAGGGTTTGCACTTGGAGCTACCAATGGAAAATCCACCAAATTTAATAAAGCTTGAGTAAGAGGGTGCTTAGGAACTCTGAAAGCTGCATTATCTAATCCACTAGTTATTAAGTCACTTATTTGGGTTGTTTTTGGCAAGATAATCGTTAATGGACCCGGCCAAAAAAAATTAGTGAGTGCAATGGCTTTTTTAGGCATTTTTAATGCGAGTTTTTCTAGTTGATGCACACTAGCAATGTGAGTAATTAGAGGGTCAAATGAGGGCCTATTTTTTACCCTAAAAATAGTGGCAATGGCTTTTTCATTAAATGCATTGCCGGCTAGCCCATATACTGTTTCGGTAGGGATAGCCACTAATCCACCTTCTTTAAGAATACGGGCTGCTTTATTTATATCTGTACCTATAATGCTCATGAAATGGCGAAAGTAGTGATTGGGGTTGAATTACAAAACTGGAAATGAGGATAATTTATTAACTTCGCACGACCGATACCAATTAATCTACTAGTTTCGCATTATATTGTTTTTTTTACAATGTATTCGCAAAAAAATGTTGCCGTTTAAGATGCTGAACTATTTTAGTTCAATCTTTAAATAGATAATTGAATATAATCGTACGGAATTATGAAATTAAATTGGTATAACTTTACCCCCTTAGTATCAAAAGTATTTAAAAAAACATGAGCAATAGAATAAAATCATTATTAAAAGCACTCAGTGTACTTATTGTGCTTATAGCGGTATTAATTCAACTCGATTATATTAGTATTCCATACATTGATTATATCAGGTTTTGGATAGTGGTTGGAGGGTTTGGTTTATTTGTAATAAGCTCGAGGTAATATCATTTTAACATTAAAATGATATTATACTATTGGTGTCCGAGAAAACTTTAGTATTAAATCTATGTTAGAAATACACCTCCTATAGTCCCCTCAAAACTTTTAACTGACCTTTTAAAGCTCCTACTTTCGTTTCGGATTTTTCGATTTTTGAATTTACATCTTTACGTAAATCATCGGCATTTTTAGATTTAGAATGCGCAAAAAACTCAAGGTTATTCTTCCAAAGGGCTATATCATTTTCCAATTGCTGTACTTGCCTTCTTATATTTTGTTCCTTACCATAAATTGCTTTTTCTGCATTTTTAGAGCCTAGAATATTTCCAAACTCTATCTCCATTCTAAGGATATTTTTGCTATCATCTTCGCTAGTAAGTGCTTTTATAAATCCATCAATAGCCATCGAAAAATTATCTTTAATAGTTTCAATTTCTTTCCTTGGCACAAATCCAACAGCTAAAAACTCTTTTGTTTTTAGCTTAAATTCTTCGATATGCTCGTCTGCTTTTACAGCCCATTCTTGTATTTGAATAATGATTTCTTTTTTGATTTTCAAATTCTCTTTATAGCTCTTTTCATCATCTTTCGACTGAGCTCTTTTAGTATCAAAAAACGAATCGCAAGCAGCTTTAAATTTGTCGTATAACTGATTTCTAAATTTTTCAGGAACTGGCCCAATGGTTTTCCATTCCTGCTGGAGTGCTTTAAAATCGTTAGCTGTTTTTAACCAATCGGTATTTTCTTTAAGCGCCTCTGCTTTGTCAACCAGCACTTGTTTAGCATCATAGTTAGATTTTCGGTCAGCATCTAATTTTTTAAAGAAGTTTCCTTTATTATGAAAAAATGTTTTAAAGCTAGACCAAAAAACTTTATTAAACTCTTTTGTTTTATCTCTTGGCAAACCACCAATAGACTCCCACTCTTTCTGAATTGCTAAAAGCTCTTTTGTTTTAACATTCCATTCTTTAATCCTATCAGAATTAAAATCAACAAAAGGTTTAATAGTCTCCACAATCACTTTTTTCTTAACAAGATTTTCTTGAAGCACAATTTTAAGATCAGAAACAAATTCTTTTCTTTTTTCATATACCTTATCCGAGGCAGCTTTAAATCGCTGCCAAAGGTCTTCTTGTAATATTTTAGGCACGGGGCCTAGGTGTTTATACTCGTAATGCAAATCGTTTAACGAATTAATAGCTTCTTTTAAGTTTTCGAAATTTGCCAGTGCTTCTGCACGCTCACAAATGTTAACTTTAGCCTCATAGTTTTTCTTACGATCGAGTTCTTTCAGTTCAAAATAGATACTCCGTTGATCGTAGAATCTATTAACTAACGCATTATAATTAGCCCATAAAGTTTTTGATTGGTTACCAGGAACATCTCCAATTGATTTCCACTCATTTTGAATCTCTTTAAATTTATTAAAGCCGACACTCGACTCTTCCGAACCTACAAAAACACGTAATTTTTCTAAGGCTTCTTCTGCTTTTTTTAGATTTGCTTGTCGTTGAGCATCTCTATCTTTATTAAAAGATTGCTTATGGTCATGGATTAAACGGGTATTTGCCTCAAACCTATTAGTAAGCTCATCCCCTCTAAAATCAAAGCCTTCATCGTTTCCATTTTCTTTAATATAAGCCTCTTTTGCCTCTGCTAGCTCGGCCTTTTTAATCGTATTAAAAAGAGGCTCAATTTGTTTTAAATATCTTTCGGCATATAAAGGATTATCATGTTTTGCTAATACTTTAATAAGATCAACAAATTGCGCTTTATCATAAGTTGAAAAATCAATCTCCGCTAATTTATCTTTAGGAGATTCCTGTTTATTCTCTTTAGCAGTTGTTTTTACAGCAGTATCTTCAGGCTTTTCTATAATGTGCTCTTTTACTTCTTTAGTTAAATCGCTATCTACTAATTCTTCTTCTTCTACCTTTATTTCATCTTTTATTATAGGCACTTCATCTGTGATGCTTTTATTTTCGTCATTAGAAACAGTTTCCTTTTCATCTTCTGGTGCTTTCGTTGCATTATTTTCTACATCGTCTGCTACATCACCTGCCACCTTTTTTGGTGTCTCGTTCACACTATTTTCTTCTGCCATTTCTTTCTGATTTTCTTGCTTTTCAGCGTTGTTTTCAACTGGGCTAGTCTGCTCAGTACCGTTTACTTCTTTGTTATCTTCCATTCCAATAATATTATTCCCTTACGGGCTGTAAAACTACTAAATCTATCAGTTTAAGCGAGGGTCAGAAGGATAATTTGCAAAAACAGAGAACCGGCCTCCCATTTCTTTCAACACCTCTTGCCACAAGTTTTTTTTAAGTGTATCAAATACTAATTGTTCAGATGCCTCTGGAAAAACAATCCAAGAATTGTGATCAATCTCTTCTTGAAGTTGCCCTTTAGACCAGCCTGAATAGCCTACAAAAAATGCAATGTCATTTTCTGCATTTTTACTTTTTACCCATGTACTAATATCTTCAAAATTACCGCCCCAATTAATATTTCTGCCCACTTGTAAACCACCCTCTATTTTAGGGTTATTTCTATATAAATAATGTAGCGTATTTATTTCAACAGGCCCTCCAATTGCCACAGTATTAGCCAATCCAATTTCGGGAATTAATCCATTAATTTTATATTTAGATGGTTTATTTAACACTAATCCAAAACTTCCTTCCTCATTATGTTCACATAAATATATAACGGATCTCTCAAAATTAACATCAGGCAAGTGAGGTTCAGAAATCAACAAACACCCCTTTTTAGGGTTATACTTATTTTTATATTTGAATAGAACATCTTCCATATACTTAAAATTAAAGGATATTTTGTAAAATAAAGTAGAATGAGAAATTGATTTGCTTTAATTTTGAATAAGATGCAAATTTTGAAATCTATAGCAGCAATTAGAAAGGATTATTCATCAAAAAGCTTAGCCAAAGCTGATGTTGTAAACGATCCTATTATGCAATTTAATACGTGGTTTAAGGAAGCCACGCATGCTAAAATAGAGGAGGTAAATGCGATGACACTTTCTACCGCCAGTAAAGATGGAAAACCAAGTGCTCGTATTGTTTTACTAAAAGGGGTGGAAAATAATGGTTTTGTGTTTTTTACAAATTATAAGAGTGATAAAGGGCAGCAATTAGAAGATAACCCCTATGCTTCGCTCACATTTTTTTGGAAAGAATTAGAGCGTCAAGTTCGCATTGAGGGGTATGTGCAAAAAATAAGTAAAGAAGAATCTGAGATTTATTTTAAGTCGAGGCCTTATAAAAGTAGAATTGGTGCTTGGGCATCTCAGCAAAGCAAACCACTAACATCTAGGGTAGAGTTAATGCAAAAATTTACCTTGCAAGCAGCCAAATTTATTGGGCAAAAAGTGCCCAAGCCAGCCTTTTGGGGTGGCTATCTACTTATACCTACACGCATTGAGTTTTGGCAAGGACGCCCTAGCCGATTACACGACCGCATTAATTATACGTTGGAAAATAATCGTTGGAAAATCGAACGACTTTCACCTTGAGCAGTATTTATTTAGAACGATATGGATATCCTCCACTTGGTATTTTAGAGCCCCCTAGCCCAACTGTTGGCGTTATTATTATTATACCTATTTTTAACGAAGCCCACACACTAACCGCATTAGATAGTCTTTACAAATCAGCATTACCAAGTGTTGGTACAGAAGTGTTACTAATTATCAATCAGTCAGTAGATTGCGCCCCTGATATTAAGCAACGTAATACTAAAACTTTTAACGAAATTCAACGGTGGATTGCTACACATAAAAAGAATAATCTTCATTTTTATGTTAAAAATATAGACTTTCCTAAAAAGCATGCAGGCGTTGGTCTTGCTCGAAAGGCAGGGATGGACGAGGCTATACGTAGGTTTGAATTAATCAATAATTACAAAGGCGTAATACTGTGTTTTGATGCAGATTGCACCTGCGATACAACTTATATAAAGCGTGTTTATAATGCATTTAAAGATAAAAATCTAACTGGAGCATCCATTTATTATGAGCATAGTTTTAACAATCTCTCTCCAAAACAACTCAATGGGATTACCCAATACGAGCTACATTTACGATATTATGTAACTGGATTACGAAAGGCGGGCTATCCTTATGCTTTTCATACGGTAGGCTCTAGCATGGCAGTGCGTAGCGATGTGTATAAAAAAGCAGGAGGGATGAATCGTAGAAAAGCAGGCGAAGATTTTCATTTTTTACATAAGGTAATTCCATTCGAACGTTTTGATGCGATTACCACAACTACTGTTTATCCATCGGCAAGGATTTCGGATCGTGTACCTTTTGGCACTGGTAAAGCAATGGGAGAATGGGCTCTTAATGAGGAATCCGACCTTCTTAGCTATCATCCACAACTATTTATTGATATTGGTCAGCTATTAAAGCAAGTGCCTGCTTTTTATAAAAAAAAATCGTTAAGCGAAAGTGTTCAACTTCTTCCGCCCTCTATTTTAGCCTATTTAAAAGAAGAAGATTTTGAAAAGGTGATTGATAACATAAATAAACAAAGTAGCACGTTAAAAACGTTTATCCATCGTTGGTTTAGCTGGATGAACGGCTTAAAAATGTTACATTTAGTGCATTACCTTAGAGATTATTTTTATCCTTCGATTGCCGTAAGTAAAGCGGCTCAAATGCTTATTGGATCTTCAGAGCAAGATGCGTTGCACTTATTAGAACTATATCGAAAAAGAGATCGAGATTTTAAAGCAGAGCAAATAAGTTTGAAACACCTGTATTACGAGTACCAATAAACCCTTCTCCAAATTCTACCCCTATTGAATGCCCTAATGCTTTACCTCGGGCATCGAGCATTTTTAAAAATGCGGGCGAGGATATATACGTTTCTTCTTTTCTATCTGGGTTATGCAATTGAGATTTAAAAGACCAAATTGCTTTTTCTCTTGTTTCTACATAAGCCGATACGTCTAAAACAAAATCGGGTGTAAGCATTTGGCTTTGGATATAATGATACACTACGCGTGGTCTCCAAATAGCTTGAGGTTTACCTTCTTCTAGGGTATTTATTTTTTTTAGTCCTGCTAAAAACACAGCTGATTTAGACATTTCCGCAGCTCGTGCATGGTCTGGATGCCTATCTTTAGGAGCATTAATTAGTAGTACTTCGGGTCTGTATTTACGAATAACTTGCACCACCTTTAGTTGATTTTCGATTGAGTTTTCAAAAAAAATATCAGCCATTCCTAAGTTTTCTCTTGCCACCAACCCCAATTCAATAGCCGCTTTAGCAGATTCTTCTTTCCGCAATTCAGGATTTCCTCTAGTTCCCATTTCACCTTCGGTAAAATCAACAATGCCCACTTTTTTATCTTCTGCGCAATATTTGGCAATGGTAGCACCACACGATAACTCTACATCGTCTGGGTGAGCTGCTAATGCGAGAATATCTAATTTTATTGTACTCATAATAGGTGGAGTTAGTATAGAAATTTCGAAGCCTTTTTTTATAAAAGGCTTCGAATAAGGGAGCCAGAATCCTTTAACTTAAAAAGGTAACTGTTCAGCCAAGAGTCATTTCGGCTGAGTAGTTACTTAAAAAGGGATAAAAACTAAGCCAATACTTCTTTGCTTTGCAAAAATTTCTCGGCATCTAATGCGCCCATACAACCAGTACCAGCGGCAGTTATTGCTTGTCGATATATTTTGTCGGCTGCATCGCCTGCC
This sequence comes from uncultured Roseivirgaceae bacterium, assembly GCA_964524405.1. GTDB lineage: Bacteria > Bacteroidota > Bacteroidia > Cytophagales > Cyclobacteriaceae > JAKISE01. The sequence goes on along the minus strand of CAZGDC010000020.1, from coordinate 11,903 downwards.
ACAAAAACACCTGCTACATTGGTTTTGGTAGAGCCTGGAACAACTTTTAAGTAGCCTGTTTCGTCCATATCTAAATAATCTTTAAAAATGCCTGTGTTTGGTTTATGCCCAATGGCCACAAAGAAGCCTTCAATATCGATTGTGAATTCCTCGTTACTTTTATTATTCAATAGTTTTGCGCCAACTACTTTATCATCGCCCAACACTTCTTTTGTTTCGCAGTTCCAAAGCACTTCAATATTAGGGCTATTTAACACGCGTTTTTGCATTATTTTAGAAGCTCTAAGTTCATCTCTACGCACAATAAGGTAAACTTTTGGGCAAATATTAGCCAAATAAGTAGCTTCTTCGGCCGCACTATCTCCACCGCCTACCACCGCTACATTCATACCTTTATAAAAGAAACCATCACAGATTGCACAGGCAGATACTCCTTTTCCTTTTAATCCTTCTTCAGAATCTAAGCCTAAATACTGTGCCGTAGCACCTGTTGAAATAATAATAGCCTCTGCGGTAATTTCATGTGTATCATCTACAATTGCTTTATGTGGGTAGCTAGAAAAATCAACTTTTGTAACTACTCCATATCTAACGTCTGTTTCAAAACGCTCTGCTTGCTGTTGTAACTGCATCATCATTTCTGGGCCATTAATTCCATCGGGGTAGCCTGGAAAATTCTCAACGTCATTAGTTGTAACTAATTGGCCACCTGGCTCGCCACCAGTATATAAAACTGGCTTTAAACCTGCACGAGCAGCATATATTGCTGCGGTATAACCCGCAGGGCCAGAGCCAATTATTAATACTTTAACCTCTTCTTTTGTCATAATCGTACAATCTTAATTTTTATAAAAATACGCTCTTAAATAAGCAAAAAATTTCTCCAAAGTTACAACAATTTTAACCCAAAAATGAGTTCTTATTTTTTTGAACTATGGGGAATAATGAATCTAACCTAAGTAGGGTTTAAGGCTATTGCTTGGCGATGCTTGGCGGAGTTTAGCTATGGCACTTTCTTTAATTTGCCTAACACGCTCTCGTGTTAAACTAAGCTTTACCCCTATTTCTTCAAGCGTAAGTGATGTCGTGCCGCAAATTCCAAAGTAGAAGCAAACAACATCTGCCTCTCGTTGTGTTAAAATAGATATTGCTATTTGTACTTGCTTGTGTAAAGATTCGCTCATCAATAATGCATCAGGTTTTTGTTCGTTATTTTCAAGTATGTCAAGTAATCTTAATTCATCCCCATTAATGGGGGCATCCATTGACAACTGCCTTGCATATAATTTAATTGATGTCGTAATTTCTTTAGGGGATAGTTCTAAAATTTCGGCAATTTCTTCAGAGGAAGGCTCTCGCTCATAGAGCTGCTCTAACTCCGAAAACGTTTTATTAATTTTATTAAGTGAACTTACCCTGTTTAAAGGCAATCTAACAATTCTTGAATGCTCTGCTAGTGCTTGCAATAGTGCTTGGCGAATCCACCAAACGGCATAAGAAATAAATTTAAACCCACGGGTTTCATCAAATCGCTTTGCCGCTTTAATAAGACCCAAGTTGCCTTCATTAATTAAATCTCCTAAGGTTAATCCTTGATTTTGATACTGTTTAGCAACAGATACCACAAATCTTAAATTAGCGTTGATTAATTTCTCTAAAGCTTGGTCATCACCTTCTTTAATTTTACGAGCTAAACGCACTTCTTCATCAGTGGTAAGTAATTCAACCTTAGCTATTTCGTGCAAATATTTATCCATCGAAATGCTCTCTCGATTTGTTATTTGCTTGCTAATTTTCAGTTGGCGCATAGTTACTTATCTTAATAAATTACTATTTTATCACGAATGGTAAATATACTACTATTATTCAAATAAACTATCCCGAGGCAGAGCCCTCGGAGTATTAGTTGGAGTTTGCTTTGCAAACAATCTTGTTTCCGAGCCAAAGGGCCGAGAAATTAAACCAAATGGGCTATCGCCCTGCGATTAAAAAACTCTATAATCCAATATAATTCTTGGGCATAAAAAAAGGAAGCCAATTGGCTTCCTTTTTTTATAAAATATGTAAAAATTAATCTTTATCTGGTTTAGGAAGTAACACTTTACGTGATAATCTAAATTTACCCGACTTAGGGTCCACCCCTATTAGTTTAATTCTAATTTCTTCTCCTACTTCAAGAACGCCATCCATTTTTTCGATGCGTTCCCATTTAATTTCAGAGATGTGAAGTAAGCCTTCTTTGCCAGGCATAAACTCAATAAACGCTCCAAAAGGAACTACTGATTTTACAACCCCATCATATTCTTCGCCTTCTTCGGGCATGGCTACAATTGCTTTAATTTTATTAACGGCAACATCCATTGAATCTTGATTGGGAGAGAAAACGGTTACTCTTCCACCACCTTCTACTTCTTCGATAATAACGGTTGCGCCTGATTCTTTTTGAATCTCTTGCACAATTTTACCGCCAGGCCCTATAACTGCGCCAATTAAATCTCTAGGAATATTAATTACATAATTTTGAGGCGCATTGCTTTTCAGTTCTTTATTAGGAACAGCAAGAGTCTCTTTCATTTTACCTAATATATGCAAACGTCCTTTTTTAGCTTGAGCTAACGCTTCGGCTAAAACTTCATAAGAAAGACCATCTACTTTAATATCCATTTGGCAAGCAGTGATTCCTTTTTCAGTACCTGTTACTTTAAAATCCATATCTCCTAGGTGATCTTCATCTCCTAAAATATCAGAAAGAATAGCATACTTACCAGTTTCTGGATCAGAAATCATACCCATTGCAATACCAGAAACAGGAGCTTTAATTTGCACACCTGCATCCATTAAGGCTAAGGTGCCTGCACAAACAGTTGCCATTGATGACGAACCATTTGATTCTAAGATATCAGAAACAATACGGATGGTATATGGAAAATCTTCTGCAGAAGGCAACATTGGCTTAATAGCTCTATACGCTAAATTACCATGGCCGACTTCTCTACGGCTTGTGCCACGGTTAGGACGAGCCTCACCAGTAGAAAATGCAGGGAAATTATAATGAAGCATAAATTTATTGAAGCCTTTACCCAAAGCACTATCAATCATTTGCTCATCTAATTTAGAACCTAAAGTTACGGTAGCTAACGATTGTGTTTCGCCACGTGTAAATACGGCAGAACCGTGAGGCATAGGCAAGTAATCAACTTCGCTCCAAATAGGGCGAATTTCATCCATTGCTCTACCATCCATTCTAACGTTTTCGTTTAACACAACTTTACGAGCTGCATCTTTCTCCACATCGTGGTAGTATTTTTTTAATAAGTCGATGTTTACCTCAGAATCCTCAGGCAAGGCAGCGATGTATTCGTCTCTTATTGTTTTTAACTGCTCTCCTCTTTCTGCTTTTTTAGCAATTTGAGAATTGTAAACAGCATACACTTTATCATACAAATCAGCCGCTACTTTTTTAGCTAGATCTTCATCGTTTGTTTCGTGATTAAAATCTCTTTTTTCAACATTGCCAGTTTCAATAGTAAGCTCTTTTTGAACTTGGCAATGTAGTTTAATATTATCGTGAGCTAGTTGTAGCGCTTCTAATAAATCAGCCTCTGCAACTTCTTCAAACTCACCTTCTACCATCATTATATTTTCTTCGGTAGCGGCAACTATAATATTTAAGTCAGCTTTTTCTAACTCACTTTTTGTAGGATTTACTTTATATTCTCCTTCAATACGCGCAACTCTAACTTCTGAGATAGGCCCTTGAAAAGGAATATCAGAAACAGAAAGGGCAGCAGAAGCAGCTAATGCGGCTAGTGCATCTGGCATATCGTCTGCATCAGCAGAAATTAAGCTAATCATTACCTGCGTTTCTGAGTGATAATTACTTGGAAACAATGGTCTTAGAGCTCTATCAACTAATCTACAAATAAGAACTTCGTAGTCGGAAAGGCGAGCTTCTCTTTTTAAGAATCCACCAGGAATTTTTCCGTTGGCAGCAAATTTTTCTTGATAATCAACACTCATGGGTAGAAAATCAACTCCTTCTCTAGCATCTTTATTAGATACTACAGTGGCTAGCAACACAGTGTTGCCCATTCTTACCTCTACAGATCCATCTGCTTGTTTTGCTAATTTACCAGTTTCAATGGTAATTTCTCGACCATCGGGTAATGCGATGGTTTTTTTAATAATGTTTAATGACATTCTTTTACTATTTATTTTACATCTACTCTTAGCAGTCTTATCGCTAAAAGTTTCGGAGAAAATCTCCTGGGGGAAACCCCCTAAACCAAAAAGGGGCTAATTAGCCCCTTTTTGTTATTTTCTTAATTTTAAATCGGCAATTATTGCACGATATCTTTCTATATCTTTTTGTTTTAGGTAGTTAAGTAATTTTCTTCTTTTACCTACTAATTTCAATAGCCCTTGTTGGGAAGAGTAATCTTTCTTATTTGTTTTAAGATGATTTGTTAAATGACTAATTCTAAACGTGAATAGGGCGACTTGAGCTTCCGCAGAACCAGTATCTGTTTTAGCTTTAGACCGACCATGATTCTCGAAAAGTTCTTCTTTTTTTTCTTTCGATAAATACATAGTTAGCAATTGGTTTTAAAATGTTGCGCAAAAATAAGAATCCTAAACTGATAAACAAAGGAGGAATTAAAATAAAGACCTGTTTTTATGCCTGCCTAAGTAGTTTGCTATTTTTTTGTCCCAATTTTAGTTTTTATCTTTTTTATACCATTGCTTATTACTACCAAGTAGTAATCAAATTCAAACAAGCGTGCATCATTTTTAGCTTGTCTTAAAAAAAACAGACCTATTGGAAATAATATGATATTAGCCATCCAAACCCCCTGAATAACAGGCAATATGCCTGATTTGGCATATTTTTCGCCTCCAATACTAATAACATAATAAATAATGAAAAATAAAATAGAAACTAAAACAGGAAACCCAAGCCCTCCCTTTTTAATGATGGCGCCTAAAGGTGCGCCAATTAAAAACATAGAAAGGCAAGCTGCGGCTGTAGCCAACATTTTATGCCATTGTATATCAAATTCAAAGTAACTCTTTTTAAGCTGCTCTATTCTATTATTTTGTACTGCTAATTTGCTTTTTGCTTGGCGAGTAGTGGCTAATGCAGCTTTGAGCGTTCGCATTTTTTGATTCCTATCCTCATACTTTTCTTCAATGGCTTCAATTACCTCTGTATCAGTTAGTGGTTTTTTATCCACTGTTTCTTTTTTTACTATATCAGGCATTATTTTAAATGGTTGATTTACATTAGTTAGCAAAAGTTGTTCTGCCGTATTAGCTTTATCTTTTTTTCTAATGGCTTCAATCTCCTTTTTATTAGTTATTGGATTTTTATGCACCATTGCTCTTTCCTCTTCTGTTGGTATTACCTTAACTCTCTGCTTTGCTTTATCGGGCAACGGTTTTTTTACCGTATTAGCTTTATCTTTTTTTTGAATGGCTTCAATCTCCTTTTTATTAGTTATTGGATTTTTATGCACCATTGCTCTTTCCTCTTCTGTTGGTATTACCTTAACTCTCTGCTTTGCTTTCGTTAGCAAAGGTTGCTCTAGCTTGTTAGTAGTTGCTAATTGGGAGGAAGCTATCTTTATTGAATCATTGATTTGATTTTTTGATTTTACAGGAGCACTATTTTTTTTATTCACTTTTATTACAGAAGAATCATTTTTTGTATCTTTTTTTAAATCTTTCTCTATTAACTCATCTCTTTTTCTATTTTGTTCTTTTAGTCGAAATTGCCTTATAGAGTCTTCTTTTTCTTGTACCTCAATAAATTTTTGTGGAATAATTAATTTTTCTTTTAAACTACTATAGGTAAAAAATCTACGTGGCACATCATACACTTGTGCTTTCGATAATATTATATCGTCTGATAGTGAATCTAAGTCCTTATTTAGCTCATTAAAATTTCGCATTAACCTGTTAGAAGCAAAAAGTCCTTCATCAGTACGAGACATGCCAAAGGATGATAAATCGAATATGAGTTCACTTTTTTCAAAATAAGTACGTGTAAAAGGGCCAATTTGCTGATAATCTTGAATTCTGCCTCTAGAGGATTTTCCTTTTCCTTCGGAGTAATTGGAGCCATTGAATAATTCAAACTTTAAGTATTGGTCATTCATTATGGTGTACATTTTGCCAGAATCGGCAATGGTTATTTCCTTATTCCCGTTTCGAGAAGTATGATTATAGATAATGACTCCAAGTAGGGTTTTTCCGTCAGCCAATTTACGATCAACCTTAATTTTGTACTTATCAATGCCTCCATAAAATAATCCAGGTTCAATATCAAGTGCTGGTTTTTTTTGCCTAATATCGTATAATAAGCTGTATGCCTTAAGGGCTGAGTTTGGCACTAAGTAGTTGTTAGAAAAAAAAGCGATTATCGTAATAAAAACCACGACTGAAAAAATGGGCATCATTGCTCTAGTTAATGAAATTCCTGCACTTTTAATAGCGGTTAGTTCAAAATGCTCTCCTAAATTACCGAAGGTCATTAATGAAGCCAACATAACCGAAAGAGGGAAAGCGATAGGCGTTTGAAAAATGGCAAAATGCATTATTAGTACACCTAAATCAACATAATTCAAATCTTTGCCAAAAATTTGATCTACATAGTTCATCATTTGCACCGTAAGCAAAATAAATACGATAACCGCAAAAGTTAAAATAAAAGGCCCAACAAAAGTCCTAATTATAAGTTTGTCGATTTTTTTCATGTATTAAATTATTGGCAAAGAATATGCCAAAATCAAATGCAAAAATATACAGTTTGGAATTAGTCGGTATTACCCTCCAACGATTTCTTTTAAAGCGTCAACTAAGCTGCCCCATAAATCCATTGACTCGTCATCATCGTCAATATCTGAGTAGTCAGTAATTGCGATAAAAACAGACTGTGTAAGCTCATTCATCTCCAATCTTATTTCAATATATGCTAAATCATCTTCTTCTTCGCCCTCTTTAGCAATAAACTCAAAACGCACAAAACTATTAACTCGATGAGCTGCCATTTTAGCTTTGTGGTCTTCGCCATCCCAAATAAAATTAAAGATTTTATCTTCGTTTACAGTTACATCATCGGCCATCCACTGGGCAAGGCCACTTGGAGAAAAAATATATTGATATAGCATCTTTTTAGATGCGTTTATGTCAAATTCCGCTCTAAATTCCGTTTTATTACTCATTATCTATTGCATTACTTTCGAGTGTAATATATGTAATTTTAAGTAGAGACAAAAATTAATTATTAAAATAACTCTATTAACCTGAGTTTGACCTAAGGAATTCTGTCAGCTTTTAGCAAAAATTTCTTAAACAACTTAGATTTTTGTAGGACTAACGGGTTAATTCAAGAAAATAGGAGGAAGTTTAGGGAAGTTTTGCTAAAGCCCAAAGGGAAAACATCTAGCAGGCAATCTTTAGAAAATAAAAATCTTGAAATAATCCACTATATTTTTATTTCCTAAATCTCACCTACTATTTAGTTTTCTGAAAGGATTTCTTAGATCGAACTCAGGTTATTAAGGTTCAATTCGAATAGAATCTTCGCTTATGGCCGATACCTGCCATAAGCCTAATGCAGGTTTTGAAAATGTATTACGAGGATTAGCAGGTGGAGGGCTAAACATGCCTCCATCGCTTGTAAGCAAACTTTCTAAATCTTCGTAAAAGAGGTATTGCTCTCTAGTAAGGCTAAAAATTTGAATACCTGCAAGCTCCCCTGCTCTAAATAATACAGGCGATGGCAGCCCGTTTAATGTAGGACCTATGGCAACATCTGAAAACACATACACATCTGTGGGGTAGGTAATCATATGATTGTTTCTATAAAATTTGAATTGATAAAAATCTTCGGAATCGCTCGGTTCTTTTGCAAACAATACTACTTGATAAATTTTGCCGTCTTGCTCATCCTCTTCACTCGCATTTACATCAATAGAAAACATTAAGCTATCAATGGGGGTAACAAATCGCAAGGTATCCGTAGCCAAATAATTAATGCCTTCTACATCTACACTTAACGTATAGTGTTCCCCTATTTTACCCGCATATATAGCGTCTGAAAAATAGTAGCCCTTCATGCTATCAATGGCCATTGGGTTATGAGTATAGGTGTAAATTTGCCCATTGCCATTAACACTAATAATGGCATCAATAACTGGGTTAAACCCCGTATCATAAAACTGTATTGACTTGCTTACTTTTACATAATGAACGGTGTCTCTATCTGTTAATAACCCTTCGATTACTAGTTGAGGGGTAGATTGTTCAATGTCAAGTTCTATTACTTTTTCGCAGCCCAAAGTGCCTATAATTACAAACAGCAAAAGATATTTATATGTATTCATTAAAAGGTAAGGTTAAATGTAACCGAAGGCACAATTGGAAAGAGGTAAATCATCACAAACTCTTTTTCACCTGTAGCTTTGTTCATAGCATCTTTATCGCGAGCGTAAATGGTAAACGGGTTTTTTCGATTATATGCATTATAAACGGCAAACACCCATTTGGTTTGTATATGCCTGTTTTTATTTTTTAAGGGAACTAATACGGCCGAAAAATCTAACCGATGAAAATTGGGTAATAAGTAGCCATTTCGTTCGGAAATATAAGAGGGTTTATATGACTGGTATTGATATTGCCCTGTTGGTAAGGTAATGGGGCGGCCAGTACTGTAGGTAAAAGTGGAGGCTAAGTTCCATCGTTTACTTAGCGCATAACTTGCCAATATATTAAGTGCGTGCCTTCGATCGAAGTTAGATAGAAATGAATTACCTAGGTTTACGCCTGGTATTAACCGCGTAGATTTTGACCATGTATAATTTAAAAAGCCTGTGAGTTTACCTGCCGTTTTTTTAACCTGTAATTCTAATCCGTACGCTTCAGAGTCGCCTTGCCTAAACTCAGTAGCTAAGTCTTCGTTAAAAAAAATATCTGCATTATCTGCAAAATCAGTTACATTTTGCAAATTTTTATAAAAAACTTCTGCTGATAAAGCGTACATGTTTTCTTTAAAATTTCTAAAATACCCAGCAGCAATTTGGTCGGCAATTTGAGGTTTTAAATAGGTAGAACTAGGGCTCCACGTATTAAACGGCAGCGGAACAGTACCAGAAGATATTAGATGCACATTTTGCACCATTCTATTATAGCTTATTTTTACAGAGCTAACCTCATTTAGTAAATAACGAGCCGAAAACCTTGGTTCTAGGTTTACATAATTTATGATAGATTCAAGGTTCTCGTAGGTATCTACTCGAACCACGTTTGGGCGAATATTATTTTGTGGGTCTTCATAAATTTTTACATCGCCTGGCCCTATGTTTTGAAAAATGGATAGTCGAAGCCCATATTCTAATGATAACTTACTGGTAACCGTTTGCTTATTGCCTATATAAAATGCGTGGTCTAAGGCATATAGTTTTTGAAGTTGAATAGAAGTAAAAATGGATGACTCAGCAGTGGGGTTAAAATTAGCGGGCTCAAACCTGCGATGCACAAAATTATAGCCAAAATCAAGTTCATTTTTAGTTGATATAAACCAATTAAAATGTTGCTTAAAGGAGAGTTCATTAATTACAGAGGTCCATTTAAACCCAAGTGCTGGTTCTTTTAATTCGAGCCCATAATCAAATTGCGAAGCGATAAATGTGGTATTGGAAAAGAGTTTTTCTGAGAACAGATGGTTCCATCTAAACGTGCCCGTGGCGTTTCCCCAGTCAAACCCAAATTGCTCACCAAAGTTAAAGGCATCTCTACCGAAGTAAGCAGAAACAAAAAAACGGTCTTTATTACTATGCTTCCAACTGACTTTGGCATTTACATCGTAAAAATATACGCTGTTTTCGTTGCCACTTAATTTTAAAAACACATCAGCATACGATCTTCTGGCCGAGAGCAAAAAGGAGCCTTTATCTTTTTTTATGGGACCTTCAATCATTACTTTACTTGCCAATGTACCAATAGAAGCAGATCCTCCAAATTTTTTATTATTACCATCTTTGGTTCTAACATCTAAAATGGATGATAGCCGGCCTCCATATTGCGCAGGAATACCTCCTTTATATAATTTGGAATCTTTAATAACATCGGAGTTAAAAACCGAGATATAGCCAAATAAATGAGAGGGGTCGTAAATAGGTGCTTCGTCAATCAAAATAAGGTTTTGATCAGCACTACCACCTCTAACAAAATAAGCAGAGGTACCTTCGCCTGCTGTAATTACACCTGGCATCATTTGTACCATTTTAATTAAATCGGGTTCTCCAAATACCGAAGGCATATTTTTAAGTGCTACCAAATCAATCTTTTCGGTACTTATTTCTAAATTGGTAATATTTGCATCTGCGGCTTCGCCCGAAATTACTATTTCCAACATGGTTTCGGTAGATGCTTCTAAATCAATATTTAAAACTATATTCGATTGTAAATTTATCAGTTGTGTAATAGCCGTATAACCTACATAATTAAAGCTAACTTTATGAGTGCCTTTAGGTACGGTAATGGAGTAAAACCCATATACATTGGTTACTACTCCTTGTTTAATTTCTGGAAAATAAATGGTTACTCCTATAAGCTCTTCCCCCGTTTCTGCATCTCGTACATAGCCATTTAGCGTGGCTTTATTTACTTGCGAAAAAGCACTTATTGAAGTACAAAAAACTATAATCCCAAGTAAAACTACCTTAGAGATATATTGAAATAACATGCTAGTTTTGTTTTGGTTGTAGCAAACTTATGGAATGAGTTTTTAGCATCAAACGAAAATATAGTACTTTAGTTGTTGAAAGAATCAATAATGCTTTATGTTAATTGCAAAGTCCACCTATAAAAAATCTTCCTTTATTTCAGGTGAGCACATCGAAACTGTTCTTCCTTCTTTATTTCGCAAAGTAAAGCTAACTCCTACTAAAAAGGAAAGAATTAATACTCCAGATAATGATTTTTTAGATATCGACTGGCATCAGGTGGAATCTAAAACGCTGGTAATAGTTTGTCATGGGTTAGAAGGCAACAGTAAAAGCCAGTACGTAGTAGGAGCGGCCAACCACTTTAATAAAAATAATATAGATGCCTTGGTATGGAATTACAGAGGGTGCTCAACAGAAATAAATTTAACTACCCAGTTTTATCATAGTGGCGCAACCTACGACTTAGAAACGGTTATTTTGCATGCCCTAAAAAAAGGATATGCGAACATTGCATTAATTGGTTTTAGTTTAGGAGGCAACTTGGTACTTAAATATTTAGGCGAAGTACGCAAAAAGCATGCGCAAATAGTGGCGGCAGTGGCATTTTCGGTTCCTTTAGATTTAAGTGCGAGTGCCAATGAAATATCGAAATTGAAAAACAGCTTGTATGCCCTTCGGTTTTTACGCAGGTTAAAAAGAAAATTAAGAGCCAAACATGCATTATTAGGAGATAAATTTCCTTTAAATGGGGTGGGTTCTATTCATAATATAAGAGCGTTCGATGCCGCTTTTACAGGCCCATTGCATGGGTTTAAGGATGCAGAGGATTATTATGCTAAATCAAGTGCACTCTTTTTTTTAGATACTATTACAACTCCCGTATTAATTGTAAATGCCCTTAACGACCCATTTTTACCCATGGAGTGTTACCCAACAGAGAGGTTAAGAAAGCACAAGCATATTTGGTTCGAGACTCCTGCACATGGTGGCCATGTTGGGTTTATGCCTGCGGCAAAAGATGGTAGTTATTGGTCGGAACGAAGAGCCTTTGAATTTATAAAGGAAGCACTACCGTAGCTCTAAAGTCAATAATTAGATGATGGAACGAATTAGATGATTAGATGATGAAACGAATTAGATAATTAGATGATGAAACGAATTAGATAATTAGAT
>CAZGDC010000019.1:0-24583 GCA_964524405.1 uncultured Roseivirgaceae bacterium | reverse complement strand
AGTTATTCTTTAACAGTGCCATAGTAAAATTAGTGAACCGTACAGTACGTACAGTAAGCGTTAGCCACACTTAGAGTACCCACAACTCTTACAATTTAGGCAGCCTTCTTCATAAATTAAGCCGTCTTCTCCACACTCAGTACATGTGGTGTTTTTCGGTTTAGTGCCATCAGGTAACATTTTAGATAATGCCCTTACCACTCCATTTTTCCAAGTATTGAGAGAGTTATCACTTAATTCTAAGTTATTTACTAAGCTAATGGCGTATTTTAGTGGCATACCATGGCGAAGCATACCACTTATTAGTTTGGCATAATTCCAAAATTCCGTAGTAAACGAGCGCGAAAGCCCTTCAATAGTAACATTAAATCCATCTTTATCTTTATACCTAAAATCGTAACGTTTGGATTTGTCTTCATTTAGGTTTTTAATAACTTCCCCTGTTGATACATAATTGGGTAAATGGAATGCGTCTTCCGCCTTGCCCGTAAATATTTCGTAAGGCTTATTATTCATCATTCCTACCACGGCTAACCATTTTTCGTGGTTATTATTAAAGCGAATAATTTTTGCTTTTAATGTCTTGGGTCTTTTGGGGGCTGCTGTTTCAGAAAACTCATCAATTTCTTTTTTCTTTTCATCTTTCGAAACAAGCACGCCATCGCGCGAGCCATCTCTATAAACGGTCATCCCTTTGCAGCCTTGTTTCCAGCCTTCCATATAAATGTTATGGATAACCGATTTAGGCGTTTCTTTTGGCACGTTTACAGTAACCGAAATGGAATGATCCACCCACTTTTGCACCTTGCCTTGCATTTGCACTTTTTTAATCCAGTCAATGTCGTTGGCCATTGCTTTATTATAAGGGGAAGAGGAAACGAGCTCATTCATTTCTTTATCCGATAAGGCAGCAATTTGTTCTTCGGTATAGCCTTTGGTTTGCAGCCATATCTTAAATTTATGATGTACTACAAAATACTCTTCCCAAGCATCGCCTGTTTCATCGGTAAAGCTCACCTTTACCTCTTTATCGGTTGGGTTCACTTTTTTTCTACGCTTATAAGAAACTTGAAAAACAGGCTCCAATCCAGAAGATGTTTGCGTCATTAAAGAAGTGGTGCCTGTTGGGGCAATGGTAAGCAAGGCGATATTTCTTCGTCCTTTAGTAAGCATAGCTTGATGCAGTGCAGGGTCGGCTTCTTTAATTCTATTTAAAAAAGGATTATTTACTTCTCTTTGTGCGTCATAAATTTCAAATACTCCTCTTTCATCAGCCATTTCTACAGAAGAAGCATAGGCAGCTAACGCCAGTGTTTTTTGTACATTTTCTGCAAAACTGGTAGCCTCATCGGTTCCATAAGTAATTCCTAAGGCAGCCAACATATCTCCTTCGGCTGTAATGCCTAGCCCTGTTCTTCTACCTTGTAATGTTTTCTTTTTAATTTTTTTCCAAAGCTGAAGTTCGCTATGCTTAATTTCGTCAGGCTCAGGATCGTTTTTTATTTTGGTAAGAATAGCTTCTATCTTTTCAGCTTCTAAATCTACCACATCATCCATCATACGTTGAGCAATGCGCACATGGCTCTTAAATTTATCAAAATCAAATGAGGCTTGTTCGGTAAATGGCTGAGTAACATAGCTATATAAATTAATAGCCAATAGCCTACACGAATCGTAAGGGCAAAGGGGAATTTCTCCACAAGGGTTGGTAGAAACTGTTTCAAAGCCTAAATCGCTATAACAATCTGGAATAGATTCTTTGATGATGGTATCCCAAAACAGTACACCTGGCTCTGCCGAAGCCCAAGCATTATGCACAATTTTATCCCAAAGACGTTTAGCATTAGTAGATTGCTCTACAAGAGGAGTGCTACTATCCACAGGAAATTTTTGTATAAAATCAGTATTCGACTCCACTGATTTCATAAAATTATCTGAAAGTTTTACAGATACATTCGCTCCCGTAACTTTGGTTTTGTCTTGTTTGGCATCAATAAACGATTCTGCATCGGGGTGGTTTACCGAAATAGACAGCATCAAAGCACCTCTTCTTCCGTCTTGTGCTACTTCTCGGGTAGTGTTTGAGTATCGTTCCATAAAAGGCACAATACCGGTAGAGGTAAGTGCACTATTCATTACGGAAGTGCCTTTGGGTCTAATATGAGTTAAGTCATGACCAACACCCCCGCGCCTTTTCATAAGCTGCACCTGTTCTTCATCCGTAAGTAAAATGGCTCCGTAACTATCTGACTTATTACCTGGCCCAATAACAAAGCAATTAGAAAGCGATACATACTGGTGGTTATTACCAATGCCCGACATAGGGCCACCTTGTGGAATTAAGTACCTAAAATTTTCAAGTAATCCATAAATTTCTTCTTCCGATAAAGGATTAGGGTATTTTTTTTCAATACGAGCAAACTCTGCTGCTAAGCGTTGGTGCATTTGCACGGGCGATTTTTCATACAGGTTTCCTGCCGAATCTTTTAGTGCATATTTATTAATCCACACATTTGCAGCTAAATCATCTCCTTTAAAATATTCCATGGAGGCTTTCAGTGCTTCTTCTCTTGTATAAACCGGAGTCTTTTCTTCTTTTACCAAAAGCTTTTTTCGCTCTTCCATTTTCGCTGGAGCTACTGGCATATCAATCTCTGTTTTGGAGGGAGGCAACTGTTCGGATGGTGCTGAAAATAGCTCTAGGATGTTCTCATTTTCATCGGTTGTAGAGATGGCAGGCATAGGTAGGTTGTTAAGCATTTTGAAACCACTAAAGTACAAGCATAATTATCAAAATTTGTTATTTTTCACAGGTTTTGATAATTATTTTTTTATAACATCAATCTTTAATAAATGCCCTAATTGGGGTAAATTGAAAGAATACTTGATTGAAATAGGTGCTTCTACAAATCTGTAATACAGTAACTTATAAACATGTTCTAAGGCATTATAAAAAAATAAATTACCTTTATTTTGCACATAATTATGCTTTAAACCCAGTCTTTTTTTCTCCTCCTTAATAAAGTTTATCTTTGGATAAAAAAATAATCAATTGGCCAAAACTAGATCTTCTTTTTTCTGTCAGAGTTGCGGGCACGAGTCTGCTAAATGGATTGGCAAATGTCCTTCATGTAATCAATGGAATTCCTTTGTGGAAGAAGTGGTTTCAAAATCATCTAAAACACCACCTATTTGGGAAGAAGGCAGCACCAAATTGAACCTGCCTAAGCCATTGCATGCTATTGAGCATGAAAATGAAATTCGATTAAATTGTTATGATGGAGAGTTGAACAGGGTTCTTGGTGGTGGAATTGTAAATGGCTCTCTTGTTCTTATTGGAGGCGAACCCGGTATTGGAAAATCAACATTAATGCTACAGTTGGCACTCAACTTACCTCAAAAAGTACTGTATGTTTCGGGCGAGGAAAGCGAGCAACAAATTAAATTAAGAGCCGATCGAATTACGCATAAAGCCAGCGAAACCACTTTTATATTAAGCGAAACCTCTATTGAAAAAATATTTGCCCAAGTAAAAAATGTCAATCCTGATGTGTTAATTGTAGATTCTATTCAAACATTGGCCTCTTCCAAAATTGAATCAATTCCTGGTAGCGTGGCGCAGGTACGCCAATGTGCTGGTGAATTAATGCAGTATGCCAAAACCACCAATACCCCTGTTTTTTTGGTGGGTCATATTACCAAAGATGGCAGTTTGGCTGGGCCCAAAGTGTTAGAGCATATGGTGGATACAGTACTTCAATTTGAAGGCGACCGCAATATGGTCTATCGTATTTTACGTACCACAAAAAACAGGTTCGGTTCTACTTCTGAACTGGGAATTTACGAAATGCAATCTGTTGGATTGCGAGAAGTGGCCAATCCATCGGAGATATTAATATCGCAACGCGATGTTGGTGTAAGTGGCGTAACTATTGGAGCTACCATGGAAGGGAACAGAACCTTGCTTATTGAGATTCAAGCATTGGTAAGTGGGGCCGCTTATGGCACCCCTCAGCGCAGTTCTACTGGTTTCGATAGCCGAAGACTAAACATGCTTCTAGCGGTTTTGGAGAAACGTACAGGACTAAAAATGGGAACTCAAGATGTGTTTTTAAATATGGCAGGGGGTATAAAAGTAGATGACCCTGGCATTGATTTGGCTATATGCGTGGCGGTGCTTTCATCATTACATGATTTACCTATTAGTGAAAAGTTTTGTTTTGCTTCTGAAGTAGGTTTGGGGGGTGAGTTGCGTGCTGTTAACCGAATTGAAAATAGAATATCTGAAGCTGAAAAACTTGGTTTCTCTACCATTTTTATAAGTAAGTATAATAAAGGGGTAGATGCCCGTAAGTATAAAATAGCGATTAAGCCTTTTGGTTTATTAAAACATGTGTTTGGGGAGCTATTTGGATAGTCAGTAATACCACTAATTTGTGTGGTTCTCATCTCTACTAAATCTAATTATTGCAACATCTCATAATTAAAATGGCATTACATTTAGGTAAAAAATTACCTTAAATCCGCAAGGGCAATCTATTACAACTCTTCTATACTCTTTAGCACCTTTTCTTTTAGCTGTTCTTTATAATCGGTTAGTTTACTGGCGGTTTTTTCATCAAAGGCTCCAATTATTTCAGCGGCTAAAATACCTGCATTTTTAGCTCCATCTAAAGCTACTGTAGCTACAGGAATGCCTCCTGGCATTTGTAAAATAGACAAAATGGAATCCCAGCCATCAATGGAGTTGCTTGATTTAATGGGTACGCCAATTACAGGCAGTGTGGTTAGAGAGGCCACCATGCCTGGCAAGTGAGCAGCGCCTCCTGCCCCTGCAATAATAGTTTTCAACCCTCTTTTTTTGGCGTTTTCTGCGTAATCGAGCATTCTATGAGGTGTTCTATGAGCTGAAACAATGGTAAGTTCAAATTCAACTCCCAACTCTTTTAATACAGTAGCTGCCTCTTGCATTACGGATAAGTCCGATTTGCTACCCATAATTATTCCTACTTTTGGTGCACTCATGCGATTACCTTTAACGTGTGTTTAACAAAGTTAGCGATTCTTTTTAGTTCTTTAGAATCGTGATTGGTAATGGTTACATGTCCCATTTTTCTAAAGGGTCGAGTTTCTGCTTTTCCATACAAGTGCACGTGCACCCCAGGCTCTTTTAATACTTCTTCTAATCCTTGATAAATAGCAATGCCCGTATTATTGTCTTCGCCTAATAAATTTACCATGGCCGAGGGGGTTAATGCATCCGTTGCACCTAAAGGCATTCCTAAGATGGCACGTAAATGCTGTTCGTATTGCGAAGTAATGTTTGCTTCTATGGTTTGATGTCCACTATTATGAGGGCGAGGAGCAACTTCGTTTACCAACACTTCCCCATTTTTTGTAACAAATAGCTCAACTGCTAACAATCCAACCATCTCTAGTTTCTCAATAATATTTATAGCAATAGCTGTTGCTTTTTGCTCCATGTCTTCTGTTATTTCGGCAGGGGCAAATAAATATTCGACTAAATTATGTACTGGATTAAAAACTAGTTCAACAGCTGGATATGACTTTACTTCTCCTTTTGTGTTACGGGCTATAATAATGGAAATTTCTTTTTCAAAAGGAATTAAATCTTCTACAATGCCTAATGTATCAAAGGCTTTATCAAGGTCTGCTTTTGATCTAATAATTTGCACCCCTCTTCCATCATAGCCTTCTTTTGCACGTTTATTTACAAAAGGAAGTTTATTGATTAATGCTTTTACTTCTTCTTTGGATTGAACAATTTTGAACGGAGAAGTAGGAATCCCATTTTCTTTATAAAATTGCTTTTGAAGTGATTTATCCTTTATTAATTCAATGATGTGCGGCTGAGGAAATACGTTTACACCTTGTTTTTCGAGTGCGAATAAAGCCTCCGTATTTACATTTTCTATTTCAATGGTAAGTATATTACATCCTTTTCCAAAGGCCATTACTTGGTCGTAATCTGTAATGCTGCCTATGGTAAAATCGTTAATAAAATTTTTGATTGGGGCGTTCTTGTCTGAGTCCATGGCTTTTAGCTTTATACCATAGTCAGAGCCTGCTTTTACAAGCATTCTGCCTAGCTGACCTCCACCTAAAATGCCAATGATACTGTTTTGTAAATTTTCCATCAATTGTTTTTTGCAAATATAAGAATTAAGAAAACGTTGCTAATTTATGCTTATCTCTATTTTTTAACCCAAACATTCGGTTGCACTAATTTATATCTACTTCCTATTTCAGGAAGTCTTTTTGAAACTTCGCCCCAATTATTTTCGAGATCGATAATAACTTCAGGGTTTGACGATAGTAGCTGTTTTTGTAGAAAAATAAGGTTGTCATAATAATCCAATTCTTTAAAAAATGATTGTGATAAACCCCAATCATAAAAAGGGCCTGCCAGTTCCGCCTCTTTGTACAGTTCTTTGGCTGAACCTAAAACCATTGCTCGTTTCCCATTTATCCTTTTTTTGTATTGTTCTAATGAAGAAGTATTAGGCACTGTGCTTGTCTCCATAATTAGAGTGTTAGAAATACCCCAAAGTAAAAGTGGAGGTAATAAAAACAACAAAGAACCTAATAAAAACGAATACCTTTTCTTCTTAAAGAGTGCTATAAAATGAACAGTAAAAATAGTAGCAATAGGAATAAAAATAACTAGACTATAATGTGTTGTTGGTTTTTCAAAAAGAAATAACGAAAACATTAAAACACCTAATAAAATAAAAAGCTGAGCTATTCTATTTTGATAATTCGTAAGCCTTCGTTGTTTT
This sequence comes from uncultured Roseivirgaceae bacterium, assembly GCA_964524405.1. Taxonomy (GTDB): domain Bacteria; phylum Bacteroidota; class Bacteroidia; order Cytophagales; family Cyclobacteriaceae; genus JAKISE01. The sequence goes on along the minus strand of CAZGDC010000019.1, from coordinate 17,783 downwards.
CCAAAACTAACAATGCCTACCATCATAAAAAATAATGCGAAAGACAAAATCTTTAGTCCTTGAAGCCAACCTATATTGGTATAATATGCATCAAAATAGGCTATTAATAAAAAATTATTGGTAAAATATACGAAATGGTCACTTTTTAGCGAATAGTAAAAATAGGCAAATAGTAATGGGGTAATACTTGTAAAAAGGAGCAGAAAATACCTTCTAATAATCGTATTAGAAAATAAACGGAGTAAAATTAATCCGATAGGTATTATTACTATATAGGGTAAATAGAAAAGAATTGCTATTCCAAAATATAGCCCAATCATAGTAATAGGTAAATCCGTAGTTGCTCTAAACTCAACGTGGCTCAATAGTTTACCGAGGCCAATAAGTATAAATGTAAGACCTAATAGTATAGGAGAAAGCGTAAAAAAAGCAGCGTGAGAGGAGGATATTAACACATACACTAAGGCAGGTAAATAGGTGTTGTTTTCAAAGAGCTTAGCTTTAATAGAAAAATTATTAATAATAATGGCTTGAAAAAATGTTAATAGCGTTCCTAAAATTAAAAGCCAAAAAATCGACCTCCCCAATAGCCAAGTAAACACCATATAAATGGTGGCAGAAAAAGGAGCAAGCCCATCCCAAATATCAATATACATGGTATTACTCTGCATTGCTTCGCCAATTACAAACCAATGAGTTGCTTCAGGATAAGCAATAGGGTTTAATAACGTTGGTAGTTTGAGTAAAAATGCCAATAACAAAAGTGGCACCAACCTAAAAGGGTCATTTATCTTAAAATAAGAGAGCAATTGTCGTTTATTTTCGTTTATACAAATGTATATAATTCAAAGGTAGATTTAGTTCATCTAGCTATACAAAGAATTGTGTGTTAAATAAATTACTTTTGTATTTAATATGGAAAGCCAAAGACAGCATAAATACTCGAAGCAAATCCTAAAGGATTTAGCACATATATTTCAACGCAATATTCAGGATAGTTTTTCTGGGTCTTTTGTTACACTAAAAGAAGTTAAAATTAGCCCTGATTTAGCTATTGCAACTATTTATGTAAGCGTGTTGCCTACTGCCAAAGGGGAAGAAGTTATGCAAATTATTGCACAAAACAATAAGCGTATTAGAGGGGTTTTAGGAAACATGATTGGCAAGCACGCTAGAATTGTTCCTCACTTACGTTTTTTTTTAGATAACACAGAGGAAACGGGTTCAAGAATGGATTCAATAATTGAAAATTTGGACATCCCTACAAAAGATTCATCTAGCGATTGAGATTTGCCTTTACCATAGCACGCAAATATTTTTGGTCTAAAGAAAAAAAGAACTTTATTAATATAATATCTGTCATTTCAATGTTTGTGGTAGGGTTTTCTACCATGGCACTAATTATAGTATTATCGGTTTTTAATGGCCTCGAAGACTTGCTGAGAGATTTATACGGATCCTTTGATCCAGAGATAAAAATTGAAGCAAGGGTGGGCAAGTCGTTTGACTTAGATGCTGATTTAATTCGAAAACTAAATGATATTCCTGGAGTTGATCAAGTAGTTTTTGTAATTGAAGACAATGCTTATGTAAAGTATAATAAATCTGAAATGGTAGCGGTTATTAAAGGGGTAAGTGCCAATTATTCAAAAGTAAACCGATTGGAAAGCAAAATAGTAGAAGGAGAACTTAATTTTTGGAATGGTAATATCCCAATGGCCGTTGTTGGGCAAGGGATTCAATATGGTTTAGGTATTTCTACTGCAGATGATTACAGTACGTTACAGGTATATTATCCTAAAAATTTGCGCAGCAAAACTTTGAACATGAGCAACAGCATGACCAAAATGAACTTGCAAGTAGCAGGTGTTTTTGCTATTGAAAAGCAATTTGACGAAAAGTATATTATTGTTCCCATTACGTTTGCTTCCGAGTTATTTCGGTACCAGAACAGGGTTACCTCACTTGAAGTAAGTGTAGCCGAAGGGAGCAAAACACTAAACGTGCAAAAAGACATTAAGGCCTTTTTAGGCGATACCTTTAACGTTAAAAATGCCGATGAGCAACACGCTATTATTTTACGTACCATTAAAATAGAAAAGCTTTTTGTATTTATTACCTTCCTTTTTATAATTGGTGTTAGCTCTATTAACATCTTTTTTGCACTTTCAATGTTGGCCCTAGATAAAAAGAAGGATATTGGTATGTTATTTTCTATGGGGGCAACTCAAAAACAAATTCGCTCTATATTTTTGGTCGAAGGTGCCATTATTTCTTTGTCTGGAGCACTCGTTGGTTTAGTGCTAGGATTTATTATAATTATTTTACAGCAAGAAGTGGGCTTGGTACGAATGGGATTACAAACTTCCGTAATTGATTATTACCCCGTTAAATTACAATTTCAAGATTTTATTTTTACCGCAGGAAGTATAGTTCTTATTACGTTTCTAGTTTCTATTCGCCCAGCAGTTATGGCTTCTAAATTTTCTCAAATCGTTCGCTCATAATGTGGGCTTATAAGTAAATAAACTACTCCGAGGCATAGCCATCGGAGTATTAAGTGGAACTTAATACCGACCTAGAGGGTCGGGGTATTAAACCAAATGGGCTTTCGCCCTGCGAATAAAACTTGCATAAAACAAGTTCTGCAACTTGAAAAGATAATAAAAATGGATATAAAGCTATCTTTGCTTATATTCTAATTAATTAAAACGAGCCTGATTAATTCATGAATTAATCAGGCGATAGACATACTCTATGATTAAAAAAGACCTCGAACTAGAACGAACTTGGCAACGACTCCGATTAAAATTAAAAGATATTGTGGGTAAAAAACCCCGCGACATAAATAGCATTTTACTTTTAATTGGCGTTCAAGAATTAGGCAAAGGAACATTGGAGTTTAGCAAAGAGCAAAAACAAGATTTAATGCATATTGCCATTTGCAAAGTGTTAAGCCTTTCGGGTTATTATAGTTTAGAAGGGCTTGATGAAGACGGATGGCCACATTGGAAAAAAGAAAAAAATGTTCCTCATTTTGATTTGCTCGAACAAGAACAATTATTAAAAATGCATATACTAGAATATTTTGAAGATGAACTTAAATTAGAATTTTAAGAAATGAAAATAATATCCTATAACGTAAATGGTATTCGGGCTGCAATTAAGAAAGGTTTATACGATTGGATTAAAAACGAGAACCCCGATGTAGTTTGCATTCAAGAATTAAAAGCAAGGCAAGAACAGGTAGATACAACCGAATTAGAGGCAATGGGCTTTAAACACTACTGGATGTCAGCTGAGAAGCCTGGTTATTCTGGCGTTGCTATATTTTCTAAAATTGAACCAAATCATGTAGAATACGGCTGTGGGATAGGAAAATACGACCAAGAAGGCCGTATTATTAGAGCTGATTACGCAGGAGGTTCCATTATTTGCACCTACATGCCCTCTGGTACGAGTGGAGACGAACGTCAGGCCTTTAAAATGGGGTGGTTAAACGATTTTCAAGAATATATTGATGTGCTAAAAAAGACCATCCCAAATTTAGTAATTGTGGGTGACTATAATATTGCCCATGAAGAAATCGATATTCATAACCCCAAAGGAAATAAAAAAAACTCTGGCTTTTTACCCGAAGAGCGAGCATGGACAACTTCATTTTTGCAATCTGGTTTCGTTGATAGCTTTCGTAAACAACATGCTAAACTAGAAAAATATAGTTGGTGGACCTACCGTTTTAATGCTCGAAAAAATAATAAAGGCTGGCGAATAGATTATCAAATGGTAACAACTCCTCTTGAAGGAAAAATTATAAATGCCGATATTCGAAACGAAGCTTTTCACTCCGACCATTGTCCTACTTTTCTTGAAATTGATTTATAATAACTAAAACTTGACTCCAACTAATTTCGTTTAATAACCACCTTGTCTTCAACATTATCACATATTGAAACTAAGCTTCGTCAATTTAAACAACAAGCTCTAAAAGTTAAATTAATTAAAGGAAGCATTATTTGGATTACCTTATTTATAGGTCTTGCCCTAATAATTAGCATTACCGAATGGATAGGAGAATTAAGTGTACTCGGTAGAACCATAATTGTTAGTTCTTTTCTGCTTATTTCCTTAATTTCTTTCCTCTATTTTATCATTAAACCCATTATACAATTATTAAATGTAAATAGTTCGATTAAGGATACTGAAGCAGCAAAAACCATTGGTAATTATTTTCCTTCTATTAGCGATAAACTATTAAATTTACTAGAGTTATCCAAGCAAGATATAACACTAAACACCCTGAGAGAAGCAAGCCTAAATCAACGAGCTTCCACACTTGATAAAATCGAGTTTGTTGAAGCTGTTGATACCACCCAAACAAAAAAGCCGTTTAAAGTTTTTATTCCTTTATTAGGCATTATATTGCTATTATGGGCTGCTGCTCCCAGCGAATTTTCCTCTAGTGCCACACGAATTATCAATTTTAGAACAGCGTATATACCCAAAGCACCATTTGCATTTAATATAACCTCAGAACTGAGTACCTACCAACACGAAGACGTTGAATTAACCATTCAGCTAGAAGGAAGCACTATTCCTAAAGAAGCTTACTTGATAGATAATAATGTAAAAACAAAAATGATTTCTACCGAGCTTGGTTCATTTCAAATGCTGTTTTCTAACATTCAACAATCCAAAAAACTTTACATAGAGGCTTCGGGCTATAAATCAAAAACGTTTCATATAAAAGTGGTTGCTAGGCCCTCCATGAATTTACTTTCTGCAAAAATTACTTACCCTCAATACTTAAATAGAAAGCCTTATTTTATTAATCCTGTAGGCGAATTAGAATTACCAGAAGGATCAAACGTTTCTTGGGTTCTAAAAACACAGCATACTAATAATGTAACCTTTTATTATAATGCAGATACCATTGCAGCCCAAAGAATAAGTAATACAGATTTTTCAGTAAAGCAACCTATCAAGTCTTCTGGTTTTTATGGCTTTTTTCTAAGTAATGGAGAGGCTGTTCAAAAAGGAAAAATCACATACTCTATTACCGTTATAGAAGATGAGCTACCAAAAATTCAAGTACAAAGTTTTATAGACACTCTTTTATATAAATCCATTTCAATTGGAGGACAAATATCTGATGATTATGGAATTACCAAACTTCTATTAAAATATAAAAAAGGAAATAATAAGGAAAAGTCGATTACTCTACCCTTTAATGCTAGCACCAACAGTCAGCAAATATATACAAACTGGTTTCTAGACTCACTTAATCTATTGCCTGGTGAAAACTTGAGTTATTACATACAAGTGTTTGATAACGACCAAGTTAATGGATATAAATCAAGTAAGTCTCAAGTAATGCAATTAAAAGTTCCTTCGAAAAAAGAACTTGACGAAAAACTGAGCAAAGGTGAACGTAACCAAAAGGCTACTATTAATAAGGCAAAACAAAAATCAACCGAATTGCGCAAAAAATTAGATAAGGCTGCGGAAGAAATAAAAGGCAAAAAAGAGTTGTCTTGGGAAGACAAGCAAAACATTAAAGAGCTACTAAAAGAAAAAGAAAAACTTAATGAAAAAATAGAGGAGCTTAAAAAGAAAAATGAATTGCTCAATATGCAAAGAAACCAACTGCAAAAGCCTAGCGAAGAATTAAAGAAAAAAGCAGAGCAGTTACAAAATTTAATGAATGAGCTACTAGATGAAGAAACCAAAAAACTTTATGATAAGCTTCAAAAACTATTAGAAAAACAAGCCGAGGCAAAGGAGGTACAATCAATGCTTAACGATATCCAACACAAAGAGATGAATTTAGAGGAAGAGCTAGAACGTACCTTAGAGCTTTTTAAGCGATTGCAAGTAGAACAAAATTTAGAAAAACTCACAGAAGACTTAAACGAACTAGCCAAAAAGCAAGATAGCCTAGCATTAAGCACCAAAGACAAAACAAATAGTACTGATGATCTTAAAAAAGAACAGGAAGAAATTGAAAAGAAGTTTAACGAACTACAAGAAAAGTTAGAAGAAACAAAAGAGCAAAATAGTGAGTTAAAACGACCTGAATCCTTCGAAGACACTTCAGGGGATGAAGAAGCTATTGAAAAAGAGATAAATGAGTCAAAAGAAAATTTAGACAAAAAAAGCAGGAAGAAATCTTCACAAAACCAAAAGAATTCTAGTAATAATATGAAGAAACTAGCAAAGAAACTTGATAAGATGCAAGGATCGATGCAAATGCAACAAATGCAAGAAGATATACGCAATTTAAGAGCCATTTTAGAAAACTTAATAACCCTATCCTATACACAAGAAGAAGTAATGGTTGCCTTTAGAGCCGTTAACCAAAGTAATCCTCGGTTTGTTACGCTTTCAGAGCAACAGCTTAAAATAAAAGAGGATTCGAAAATAGTTAAAGATAGCTTGCTCTCATTAGCCAGCCGAGTAATGTCTATTTCTTCCTTTGTTACGCGAGAATTAAACGAAATGGATGCCCAGCTGAATAAAAGTGCCGTAGCAATTAAAGACCGTAAAAAGGCACTGGCCACTGGGTATCAGCAGTTCTCTATGACTTCCATGAATAATTTGGCACTTATGTTAGACAATGTGCTTCAGCAAATGCAAGAAAATATGGCTGATGCCATGGGTAAAGGTAAAGGAGATAAAAAACAACCCATGCCAGGCATGTCTGAATTACAGGAGCAACTCAATAAAGAGATTAGATCATTACAAAAAAGCGGTAAATCAGGAAAAGAATTATCACAAGAGTTAGCTAAACTGGCTGCAAAGCAAGAAATGATACGTAAATCTTTGCGAGAAGCAGAAGAAAAACTTGGCAATAAACCAGGAGGAAAAGAAGGAAGCATGCCAGGTGATTTAGGAAACTTGCAAAAGCAAATGGAGCAAACAGAATTGGATTTAGTGAATAAAAACCTTACTAGAGATTTGCAAAGAAGGCAACAACAAATATTAACAAGATTACTAGAAGCAGAAAAAGCATTACGAGAACAAGAGATGGAGCTAAAACGAGAATCTAAGTCTGCCATTCAATATGAAAAAGAATTGCCAAAAGCATTCGAAGAATATTTAAAACAAAAAGAACAGGAAATCGAATTAATAAAAACAATACCTCCTAAATTGCATCCTTATTATAAAAAAGAAGTAAACGAATATTTTAATCGACTTAAAAATATAGACAACTAGCTGATTATCAATTAAATAATGGACACTATTAATATTGAAATACCGTCATTAACAGAGAATCTTAGGATTGTTGAAAGCTTTATTGATAATGTAAAGGAGAGGTTTAACCTTAATGACGATATCTATGGTAATATTATGATTGCTGTTACCGAATCGGTTAATAATGCCATTCATCATGGCAATAGGCAAGATAAATCTAAAAACGTTTCCATTACCCTATACCTTACCGATGAACAAGTAACGTTTTCTGTTATAGACCAAGGAAATGGGTTTGACTATAATAATTTACCCGACCCTACATCGCCCGATAATGTGGAAAAATTAGGAGGTAGAGGAATTTTTCTAATGAAGAACTTAGCCGATGAAGTTCATTTTAATAAAGAGGGTAGGGAAGTAGAGTTGGTTTTTTACATTAACTAACTCAAATGAATATCAATTTTTTTAACGAAGCAACTGATTTTGTTCTAAATCAGCAAGAAAGCATACAGGTTTGGATTTCTACTATTATTAAAACGGAAGGGTATGAACTCATACAGCTCAATTATATTTTTTGTTCCGATGAGTACCTGTATAATATAAACCACAACTATTTAAACCACGATACATATACTGATATAATTACTTTTGACAATTCAGAAACTAATCAAACCATTGAGTCAGATATTTTTATAAGTATTGACCGTGTAAAAGAAAACGCACAACTACAAAAATTGGTGTTTGAAGACGAGCTTGCTAGGGTAATGGTTCACGGGGTTTTGCACTTAATGGGCTGGGGAGATAAAACAGAAACCCTCCAAAAAGAAATGCGCTTAAAAGAAGATGCTTGTTTATCTTTGCGCTAAATTATAACGTTCCACGTGGAACATGTTATGTAATCAAACGAACATGTTTCACGTGGAACATATTTAACTATGTTTAAAAAATACGATGTAATTGTTGTGGGCGCAGGCCACGCTGGTTGCGAAGCTGCCGCAGCAGCAGCCAATCTAGGGTCAAGCGTGTTATTGGTAACCATGAATATGGCTACCATTGCTCAAATGAGTTGCAACCCTGCCATGGGTGGTGTAGCCAAAGGGCAAATTGTGCGAGAGATTGATGCGCTTGGTGGTCTGTCTGGAATTATATCAGACAAATCGATGATCCAATTTAGGATGCTCAATAAATCGAAAGGCCCTGCTATGTGGAGCCCCCGCACCCAAAACGACCGTGTTTTATTTGCCCAAGAATGGCGGCTTGCCTTAGAAAAAATAAATAACCTCGATTTTTGGCAAGAAATGGTAAAAGAAATTACCGTAGAAGAGGGCAGGGTTACAGGTGTTAAAACAGGAATGGGGCATATCATAAAAGCCAAATCAGTAGTGTTAACCAATGGCACCTTCTTAAACGGTATTATCCATATTGGCGAAAAACAATTTGGAGGCGGTAGAACAGCCGAACATTCAGCAACAGGATTAACCGAGCAACTGGTATCATTAGGGTTTGAATCAGGCAGAATGAAAACAGGAACCCCGCCAAGAGTAGATGGTCGCTCTCTTAATTATAGCGTAATGGAAGAACAAGCAGGAGATGAAAACCCTAGCAAATTTTCGTATTCCGATACCAAGCCCTTAACCAAACAAAGAAGCTGCTACATTACTTATACCAATAATAATGTACACCAAATATTAGAAACAGGCTTTGAACAATCGCCTATGTTTGCAGGTAGAATTAAAGGAATAGGCCCTAGATATTGCCCCTCCATCGAAGACAAAATAAACCGGTTTGCCGATAAAGACCGACACCAAATATTTGTAGAGCCTGAAGGATGGGACACCATAGAGGTTTATGTAAATGGTTTTTCTACTTCACTACCCGAAGAAGTTCAACTAAAAGCCCTTCAACAAATTAAAGGTTTTGAACATGTAAAAATGTTCCGCCCTGGTTATGCCATTGAATATGATTATTTTCCGCCCACCCAGTTAGCCCTTACACTGGAAACTAAGCTAATTAAAAACCTCTATTTTGCAGGCCAAATAAACGGAACTACTGGTTATGAAGAAGCGGCAGGACAAGGATTGATGGCAGGCATAAACGCCCATAATAAAAATAATAAGCTAGCTCCTTTTATACTTAGTAGATCCGAAGCTTACATAGGTGTATTAATTGATGACCTTATTAATAAAGGCACCGAAGAACCTTACCGTATGTTTACCTCCAGAGCCGAGTTTAGGATTTTGCTTCGGCAAGATAACGCTGATATTCGACTTACAAAAAAAGGGTATGAACTAGGATTAGCCAGTAAAGAAAGTTTAGATCGAGTAACCAATAAAATAAAAGAAGTAGCAGAGCTTGAGGCGTTAATCATTACCACCAAAGTAAAACCATCGCAGGTAAATACCCAGCTCGGAATTTTAGGAAGTGCCATTTTAAAAGAAGGCTCAACCTTAGAAAAATTATTAAAAAGACCCGAACTTGGTATCGCAGAATTAAGAACATTGCAAGCCGATTTTAATCAAAAGTTAACTATTTACTCTAAACAAATATTAGAGCAAGCCGAAATTAAAATCAAGTATGCTTCTTACATCGATAAAGAATCGCAATTAGCTGGTAAATTAGAAACCATGGATTTAAAAAAGATACCTGAAAATTTCGACTTTAATACCATCTCTGCTTTGTCAGCAGAATCGCGCGAAAAGCTATTTAAAATACAACCCAAAACCTTGGGGCAAGCAAGCCGAATTAGTGGTGTAACTCCAGCCGATATTTCTATACTCCTCGTTTATTTAAGTAGATAATGGCATTAGAAAATTTAACTCATTGCCCCGTTTGTAAATCACTTAAAAGCAAATTGCACAAAACGGTAAAAGACTATACTGTTAGTCAAAAAAAATTTAATGTTATTCAGTGCGAATCTTGCTCTTTTTTATACACTAACCCTCGGCCAAATTCAGAATCAATCGGTGCGTATTATAAATCAGATAACTACATTTCGCATACCAATAAAAGTAATAGCCCTATTAATTTAATTTATAAAATAGCCCGTACACAAACGCTTAGGTGGAAATTTGAACTTGCTAATAAAACACATCCAAATAGTTTGTTAGATTATGGATGTGGAACTGGACACTTTCTTGGCTACTGCAAAAAAAAAGGCCTTAATGTAAGTGGTTTTGAACCTGATGAAGATGCCCGAACAATCGCCATTAATGAAGTTGGAAATGTAATTGATGCCAACAGTAATAACATTACAAAAAAGTTTGACATAATTACTTTGTGGCATGTTTTGGAGCATGTTTCTAATTTAAACCAAGTGGTTAATTGGCTTAAAAATCACCTCGCAAAAAACGGAAAATTGATTATTGCTCTTCCCAATCCTGAATCTTACGATGCTCAACTATTTAATGAGTATTGGGCGGCTTATGATGTTCCACGACATTTATATCATTTTACAAAAAAAACCTTAACCAATTTGGTAAATCGGCATAGTTTTAGCGTAGAATCCATTCATCCTATGAAACTAGATTCGTTTTATGTAAGCCTATTGAGTAATACCTATAAGCACAATAAGTCTAAACCTATAAATTCATTTGTAACAGGTTTAAAATCAAATTATTATGCTCGTAAATCAATGAATTATTCTAGTTTAATTTATGTTTTAAAACACACTAATGAATAGGTTTCTAATTTCCGTACTAATAATACTTATCTGGGGTGCATGTGCTAATAGAGTACCCCCAAGCGGTGGCCCCAAAGATGAAGAACCTCCTAAACTCATTGCATCCATTCCTAAAAATGGAAACACCAATGTAAAAACAACCGTACTTACCCTATTATTTAATGAACTGGTTGTAACTAAAAATATAAAAAAGGAATTATTAATAACCCCTCGCATCGATTTTGATTACGAATATAAAACCAAAAAGAATACCATTATTTTAACACTAGAAGAACCGTTAGATTCTGCCACTACTTATACCTTTAATTTTAGAAATTCGATTGTTGATATTACAGAAGCCAACCCTGCAGTTGATCTAGTGATTGCTTTTAGCACAGGGCCTATATTAGATACACTTCAAATTAATGGTAATATAAACGATTTATTTACCGAAAAACCAATAGAAAAAATAGCTGTTGGTTTGTACAAAGCTAATGATACACTTAACTTATTTAATAGCCCTCCATACTATTTAGCACAAACAGATGAAGATGGAAATTATCTGTTTAGAAATTTAAAAGCAGCTGAATATATTATCAATGCCCTTGAGGATAGCAATAATAATTTAATATGCGAATCAGATCGAGAAGCATACGCTTTTGCTCATAGTAGTATTCAACTCGATTCTACCATAACAGCAGATACATTAAAGTTACAAAAACTAAATATTGATACCTTACATCTTAAACGAACCAAAAATAGTGGACAGTATTTTATAGCAATTGCTAATAAATATTTAACCAGCTTAACTTTAAAAGCTACCAACGATAGCACAATATGGTACTCATTAGGTGAGTACCATAAAGAGATAAAAATCTATAATACCTTCCATATTAAGGATAGTTTAATGGTGCAATTATCAATGACAGATTCCTTAAACTTACAGGCAACGGATACCTTCTTTTTAAAATTTCCAAAAAGCGAACGTAAGTTCGATAAGTTCGATATTAAACTTAGTAAGTTAGAAGTGTTTCCTGAATCTAAAAAAATCTCATTTACCATTAATACTTCTAAACCAAGTAAATTAGTTTATAAAGATAGCATACAATTAGCCATAGATACATTGGCAATAATTCCATTCGACTCCACGTGGAACATTACCATTAATAGTACACACACACAATTTGAATTTAATAATTATCTACCAACCGCCTATCTCGATTCTATTAGTACAACCAATGCAACTAAAAAAAACACCACTTCTGCTACTAAAGAACAATTAGGGAAAAAATTATCTCAAAAAAAAATGGAAGTTGGAGGAGTGGAAGATGGAGAGATGAAAATGGAAAATATAGCTAAAAAATCGCCTAGTAGTAAAAACCTATCCTATTTTTTACGCCTACCATTTGCAAGCTTTCAATCCATTGAGTCAGACTCTTCCACACTAATAGAAGAAGAACTTACACCAAAGTATTTTAAAGATTTTGGCATATTAATGGGCACAATATCAACAAATTATACCCATTACTTTATTCAACTTTTAGATAAAGAATATAATATTATACAAGAAATTGGCCCTGCTAATAAATACAAGTTTAGAAATGTGCCTCCTGGCGATTACCTTATACGACTCCTTATAGATAGTAATAAAAATGGTAAATGGGATGCAGGTAATATTTTAAATAACCAATTACCAGAACCAATCATTATTTATATAAATGAAGATGACATAAGCAAAACAACAATTAGAGCCAATTGGGAAATAAATTTAGACCTAATATTTTAAGTGTTTTCGGAGTAAACTAAGTGTTGATAAACAAGTTTTATTATGTTGATAATTGAAACGTTATCAACACTACTTTTGAATTAATGGAGTAAACAGCAGTTATCAACTTCACTTAATCTTTTAAATTGAGTTAACTTCTAGTTATTAATATTTAATTAACACCAAACCACATAAAAGTTTTCAACATTAACAAAAGTGGATAAACTATAGATAAAATTAATGAGCTGAAAATCAACAAATTAAATAGATAACTAATTTTATTAATCCACAAAAAAGATACTATTTATAAACAATTGATATAATAAAATTTTTGTTTAAAAACTTATACACAAATTAACATAGCTAATAATTAATAATAGATATTTATATATATATATAATATAATATAGGTGGATAGAAATACGTGGATAACTCTTTCACTTAAAAAATTCATTACTTAAAAAAATGAACCTACACAAGAAATTAAATCTGATAATACTATTACTCTTTATAGCGGTTATAAGTTTTGGACAATCGATGAGTATTGAATTAGCACAACAATATTATGCACAAGGCGAATTAGAAAAAGCACTTGATAGCTATTCGAAATTAGCAAAAAAACCATCTAATTGGCAAATCATTCATAACGAATATTTTTCTTTACTAATTCAATTAAATGAATTTAAAAAAGCAGAGAAATATGTTGATAAACTCATAAAAACATATCCAAGAAATCCGAATTATAAAATTGATAAAGGCAAGTTAATACGAGCTGAAAAAGGAGAAGAAAAAGTAAACCAATATTATGCTTCGCTTATAAATGGGTTTAGTAACGATAAACTTGTTGCTAGAAGAGCGGCACAATATTATTTACAATTAGGACAAAGAGAACAAGCGGTTAATTTATTACTTACAGCTAGAGATAAATCGGGTGAGGCTTCTTTATTTGCATTAGACCTAGCCAATATGTATAGGTATATGAATAAAAAGCAAGAGATGGTAGAAGAGTATATCACATTTGCTAATGTAAATGTAGGCAACCTACGTTATGTAAAAAATGCACTACAAGTAACCTTAAATAAGCCCGAAGATATTGAAAATCTTGAGATATATTTATTTTTAAAAATTCAAGAAGAGCCTGAAAATAAAGTTTATGTAGAACTTTTAATATGGGCAAACATTCAAACCAAAAATTTTAATAGCGCTTTTATTCAAGCACGAGCTTTAGATAGAAGGTTGGCACAAGGAGGAAAGCCACTTATGGATATTGGTAAAATGGCCCTCTCTAATAAAGATTTTAAAACAGCCGATAAAATATTTAACTATTTGGTTTATACCTATGCAGGAACTAATTTATCGGTGCAAGCAGAGTTATTTCAGATAAAAACTAAAGAGGAAGAAGTAAAAAAAATGTTTCCTGTAGTGCAAGAATCTATCGTGCATTTAGCGGAGATGTATAAAAAATTTATTAATCAATACCCAACCAACCCGTTGGCGTATAAAGCTAATTTACAGTTAGCCTTGGTACAAGGTTATTATCTTAATAAAAAAGAGCAAGCCATTTACACCTTGCAACAGCTTATTAAAAATCCACGAGTTAATTCTCAATTAAAGTCAGAAGCTAAATTAACCTTGGCTGATATTTATCTGCTAAACGAAGAACCATGGGAATCCATCTTACTTTATGCACAAGTAGATAAAACAATGAAAGAGACCCCCATTGGTTATTCTGCAAAATTTAAAAGAGCAAAACTTGCCTATTATCAAGGTGAGTTTGAGTTAGCACAAGCCATTTTAGACATTTTAAAATTGGCCACTAGCAGAGAAATTGCCAACGATGCACTAGATCTTAGTATTTTTATTAAAGAAAACACGCTATTTGATAGTACACATTTAGCAATTAAAACGTATGCTTCACTTGAATTGCTACTTTATCAACACAAAAATGTAGAAGTGCTGGCTAATATTGATACAGTTATTGCTTACTTTAAAGGCCAAAGTTTAGAAGATAATTTTTTAATGCTAAAAGCAACAGAACTAAAAAAAGGAGGCAAATTTTTAGAAGCGGCCAATACGTATAATCAAATTGTTAAAAACTTTAGTTACGAGGTATTGGCAGATAAAGCACTTTTTTTACAAGCAAATGTTTACGAAAAACAGCTAGAAAACCCAGAAAAAGCGAAACAGTTATATGTACAATTATTAAAAGATTATCCAGGTAGTGTGTATGTAGCCGAATCGCGGAAAAGGTTTAGAACACTTCGAGGTGATTTTAAAGAGAAAGAAAAGTCATAATTTTACAAGAAGTAAATTTTACAAGTAAGATTAATTTCGTAGATTTAAAAAAAAATCACACTTCTATGGAAATTACCAGATTGTTTGATGTTGTTCCCTATCAATTAGCACACTATCCAACGGATAAAAGTCTTAGTATTAAAAAAGGAGATACTTGGGTTTCTTATTCTACCCAAGATGTAATAGATGAGGCTAATAAATTAAGCGCAGGTTTAATAAAACAAGGAATTAAAGCGGGAGATAAAATAGCACTTATTTCTTTTAACCGACCCGAGTGGATTTTTGTAGATATGGCCATCGAGCAAATTGGTGCAATTAGTGTTCCGCTCTACCCCAACATTACAATTAAAGATTATTATTATACTATTGAGCAATCAGGTGCAAAAATAGCTTTTGTTGAAGGCGAAGAACTTTTTAAAAAAGTATCCGAAGCCATTATTGATACACCTACCTGCGGAGCAATATATACCTTTGATGAAGTAGAAGGTGCAGACCACTGGCAAAGCATTCAAGCTGATTATGAATCTGAAGCTGAAGAAATTGAAAAACGGAAAGCAGCCGTTAAACCCGATGATTTGGCAACCATTATTTATACCAGTGGAACCACAGGTTTTCCTAAAGGGGTAATGCTATCGCATCGAAACATTATTAGTAATTCCGATGGAGTAGCAGATCGGTTTTCATTAGTTGAATCAGGCTATAGAACATTAAGTTTTTTACCATTATGCCATATTTTTGAACGCACAGCTAGTTATACGCATATGCGTATGGGAGTAGAAGTATATTTTACCTCCATCGAAACCATTGGCGATGCTATGAAAGAAATTAAGCCCCATTACTTTGCCACAGTACCAAGGTTGCTTGAAAAAATATATGATAAAATTGTTAAAAAAGGACTTAACCTCACAGGAGTTAAAAAATCACTCTTTTTCTGGGCGCTGCGTTTAGGCGAGCAGTTTGATCCCAATGAGGATAAAGGTTGGTGGTATAATAAACAATTAAAACTGGCCAATAAACTAATTTTTAGTAAATGGCGCGAAGCCCTTGGAGGAAATATATTATTTATTATTTCAGGTGCAGCCGCCTTGCAACCTCGTTTAGCCCGTGTTTTTTGGGCAGCACAAATTCCATTGCTCGAAGCCTACGGATTAACCGAAACCTCCCCAGGTATTAGCTTTTCAAAAATTGATAAAGGTGGATATCGTTTAGCTTGTGTAGGTCCCCTTTTAAAAGATGTAAAAGTAAGAATTGCCGATGATGGCGAAATTCAAGCAAGTGGCCCAGGTATAATGCAAGGCTATTATAAAATGCCTGAGCAAACAGCCGAGGTGTTAAAAGATGGTTGGTTTAGCACGGGCGATATTGGCGAGTATAAAGATGGTTTCTTAAAAATAACCGACCGTAAAAAAGAAATTTTTAAAACATCTGGAGGTAAATATATTGCTCCTCAACAAATGGAGAATAAGTTTAAAGAGAGCATGTACATTGAGCAAATAATGGTGGTAGGCGAAAGCCAAAAACACCCATCTGCTTTAATTGTGCCTGATTACGAATCTGTTTCAGAATGGTGTAAAATCCATAATACCGAATGTAAAACCATTCCTGAAATGATGAAAAGTGAAAAAGTGATTGCAAAATTTGATAAGGAAATGGCTCACTATAATAAAGAATTTGCCAATTATGAGCAAGTAAAAAAATTCTCACTAATGCCAGAAGCTTGGAGTATTGAAGGAGGAGAACTTACGCCAACGCTTAAACTCAAACGTAAAAACATAATGGCTAAATACGAAAAAGAAGTAGCTAGTTTTTATAAAGAGGATTAATATAAAGTGAAAGGGTGAATTAATAAAAATCCACAAATCCACCCTTTCACTACTTTGCATTTACACCAACCACCATTTCAATGTTAATATGGTATTAGAGCTTTCATAACAAATAGTCAATAATTCAGGCTAAACTTGCCTTTCTAACCTAAACGAAAATTTTGTTTTTACACCATTTCTTAAAACAACCATTCGAATGGATTTGTTTGCCTTTAAATTAATGAGACCTAATACCTCCTCTAATTTTATATTTTTGGTATAACGTCCATTTATAATCAATATTTCATCTCCCGTATTAAGTCCTGCTTTTTCTGCGGTAGAGCCCTTGCGAATTTCTACAATTTCGTAGCTATTTAGGCGTAAACCCTTTGCTTTTATGATAAGCCCACTAAGGTTATACTCAAATGGTTTTTTGTAAGCCCTTCCTTTTTTTAAATATAGTTTTTCGTTGACGTAATCAAATACTACCGTAAATCTACTTAACAAACCTCCGCCAATGGTGCCACTACGTGCATCGTTTTCTAAATCAATTTCATAACTAGCAGAATCGGGAAATGTGGTGATAACCTTATGAAAAGCAAAGGGAGAAAATGAAATTTCGTTGATGCGAGAAATATGCCCAAAAAGATCACCCCCAAGCCCTCTACCCAAATGACTATAAATATAAGGTTGTGGAATATAAAAGGTAGAGTCTGCGTTTTTATCAATTAATAAAGAATGGCTTGCTCCTGTATCAACCATAAATCTACCATGATGAATCAAAGAATCTTGCAACGTAAAATTAGTAAGCAGGTAGGGCTTGGTATCAATTATTTGAATATCGAACGCTTTAAACCTTCTTTTCACTTTATAATAATCAGGGTCATTAAAAGTTAAAATTTGAGAGTCATAATTAATTTCTATAATAAAGCGACTAAATAACTCATACCCTAAAATGCCGTGCACACTTGTACCTAAGTAGTTTTTTAATTGAAGCAAATCCTTTTCTAGCACAACGAGTGCGTGTCCTCGTCCAATAATTTCATCAATTTTTAACGTTACATTATTAGTT
>CAZGDC010000018.1:22999-25527 GCA_964524405.1 uncultured Roseivirgaceae bacterium | reverse complement strand
AGGGAAGTTTACTCCCTATGAGTAAAAATAAATATTCTATCCCATTTAATAAACCCTGCCTTACAGGCAAAGAGCTAAACTATATTTCTCAAGCAGTTGCTAGTGGAAAAATTTCGGGAAATGGAGATTTCACTAAAAAATGTCAGCATTTTTTTGAACAAACGTATGGGTTTAAAAAATGCCTGTTAACCACCTCTTGTACCGATGCCCTTGAAATGGCGGCTATTCTTTTAAATATAAAAGAAGGCGATGAGGTAATTATGCCCTCATATACATTTGTTTCTACCGCCAATGCTTTTGTGTTAAGAGGTGCTAAAATTGTGTTTGTTGATAGCCTACCCGATAGGCCAGGCATGGACGAATCGCTCATAGAAGGCCTTATAACAAAAAAAACCAAAGCCATTATACCCGTGCACTATGCAGGGGTTGCCTGCGATATGGATATACTCATGGCTTTAGCAAAAAAACACAATTTGTTTATAGTAGAAGATGCCGCCCAAGCCATTGATAGCTATTATACGGGCAGTGATGGCATTAAAAAACCGTTGGGTTCCATTGGGCACTTAGCTACGTTTTCGTTTCACGAAACCAAAAATATTAGTGCAGGCGAAGGAGGCATGTTAGTTGTAAATGACACTCAATTTAGTGATAGAGCAGAAATTATATGGGAAAAAGGAACCAATCGCTCTGCTTTTTTTAGAGGCGAAGTTAATAAATATGGATGGGTCGATGTGGGTTCTTCATTTTTACCCTCTGAACTAACAGCCGCATTTCTTTTTGCACAACTCGAAAACATAAGCCAAATTCAGCAAAAAAGAATTACTCTATGGAATAAATATCATTCATTATTTTTAACATATAAACTAGATAAAATAGTTGAACTGCCTTTTATTTCTACTTATGCTACTAATAATGGGCATATGTTTTATATGATTTGCCCTTCTAATGATTTTCGTAAACGCTTAATTTCCTTTTTAAAACAAAAAGGAATATTAGCTGTATTTCATTACCTAAGCTTACATACAAGCGAGTTTTATAAAAACAAACATGACGAAAGAACTCTGCCCAATACAAACAGCTATACAAATGCCCTCTTACGTCTTCCTTTTTATTACGAGCTAGAAGAAAAACAAGTAGCTTATATTGTAAGCTCTATCGCTCAATTTTGCAAAAAAAATGCGTAGAATTCTTCATATTTGCCAAGATGAAAAATTTATAGATGGGGCTATTTATTTATTTAATAAAGCCTTTCCTACTCAAAATAAATTTTTAGTAATCCTCTCTCCAGCCATTTCAAAACCAAACTACATAAAGTCAAAAGAAAAAAATATTAGAAGTATAACTCAAACTCGTGAAACCATTTCATACCTAACATCGTTTATTCTCGATTTTGATATAATAATACTCCATGGACTTAATGTTATAACAGCTGAATTATTGGTAAAGTCGCCACATAAAAATAAATTTTTATGGAGTGTATTAGGGGCAGAGATTTACCATAATAAATTACTATACACAAAACCATTATTAGCTACTAAAACTAGCCTATTGGCCAATACCATTGATGCTAACATAAGCATAAAAGAGCGCGTAAAAAATGTATATAGAAAAATTAGATATGGCAAAATTCAAACCGTTACCAACCCACACGAACTAATAGTGCAAGCGGCTAATCAAGTGGAGCATTTTGGATCACTACTTGAAGAAGAATTTGACTATTTGCAAAGCAAAGGAGCATTGCATTCTAAGGCTGTTTTTCAGCCACTAAGCTATTACCCAATCGAATATTTTTCCAATACTTCTAGCAGTACTCCTTCCGTAGGAACCAACCTGCTAATTGGTAACTCCGCCTCTTATACCAACAACCATATTGAACTATTTGAGCTTCTAAAAACATTAGATACAGAGGAGCGAAAAATTATTGTGCCTTTAAGTTATGGGAATAAGAAATACCAAAAAGAAATTATAAAGGTAGGCAAGAAATTATTTGGGCATAATTTTATTCCATTGGTAAAATTTATGCCTTTAAAAGAATATAATAAAACAATTCAGTCTTGCGGTATTATTATTATGAATCATTACCGCCAACAAGGAGTTGGAAATATAGTGCAATCGCTTTGGCAAGGACGTAAACTTTATTTGAGTGAACATAATTTATTGTATAATTATTTTAACCGAATAGGATGTAAAATATTTTCGATAGAAAAGGAACTAAATAAAGCCAATACGCATGCTTTTGACCCACTCTCGAAAGAAGAAATAGATCTAAATAGATCGGTTTTAAAGCATGAAATATCCGAAAAGTCACTGGTCAATAAACTTCAAACAGGATTATTGAATTTTAATTGAGCAGGCTAGTAGCAAAAAAAAAGATAGTAGTGGTTTCGGCCTCTTTTTACCCAAATCAGTCGCCAAGAGCCTTTAGAACTACCGAATTGGTAAAAGAACTAGTACGGCAAAAACATATTGTAATACTTATAACAACGAGTAGTAAATTAGCACTTGATAATTTTAAAAAACAATACCCT
>CAZGDC010000018.1:0-22899 GCA_964524405.1 uncultured Roseivirgaceae bacterium | reverse complement strand
ACTTATAACAACGAGTAGTAAATTAGCACTTGATAATTTTAAAAAACAATACCCTTGTACTAGTATTAATTTGGGCGCAGTGCCTACTCGTTTTTTTACGGCCACTTATAAATGGAAGGCAGTAAAAAAAGTAACACAAATTTTAAATAGAGGGTTAGAATGGCTGTTAGATTACCCCAATAGTAGGTTTGTATTTAGGGTGCGTAAGGCATTGTATAAAATACAAGAGGTTGATTTATTAATATCTATTGCAGCACCACATGCCATACATTGGGGCGTTGCTTTAGCAATGCAAAAGCCAAATAAAATTGCCAAAACTTGGGTGTCAGATTGTGGCGATCCTTATATGGGACTAGAGCTTGAAAAAATAAAAAAACCCTTTTATTTTGCCTTTATAGAAAAATGGGCTTTTCGTAAAGCTGATTTTATAACCGTGCCTTTTGAAGGAGCTAAAAAGGCATACTATGCTGAATTCCAATCTAAAATCAAGGTAAATCCGCAAGGGTTTGATTTTTCGAACCTGCCGTTTAGTGCTAAGGTGCCCAATAATAAAATGCCACATTTTGCGTATGCAGGCGGTTTGTCGCAAACAGGTGTAAGGTCTCCATTTGCTTTTTTAGATATGCTCTTACAGTCTAATATAGAATTTAAGTTTCATATTTATTCGCCTAATATAGATTTAGTAGCAAAGTATGCAGTATTGTTTGAAGGTAAATTAATTCTACACCGTGCTATTAATAGGCAAAAATTATTACCCGAATTAGCTCAGATGGATTTTCTGCTAAATTTCGACAATGGAGTGCCCACCCAAATGCCAAGTAAGTTAATTGATTATGCACTTGTAAACCGACCCGTATTAAATAGTAAAGCCACTCAGCCCAATAAGTTAGAAATAGAAGCATTTATGCTCGGTAATTATAGGAGTGCTATGCAGCTTCCGCCACTAGAAAATTTTGATATTAAACGCGTAACTGCAAACTTTATTAAATTATCGAACTAGTTTATCAACATAATAATGGTAGTAGAATTAGAAAAGATTCTACTGTGCGCCCAATGTTATTGGCGTTTATTTTTTGGCCTTTTTTAGGGTTTATATTGGCTGTTATAAATTATAATAGCCAAGCAGCAAAAAAAATAGTTTTTGCCTTTATTATTCTTTACGGCTTTACATTTATTGTAAATAAAGAATATGATGCAGATCGCTATGTTCAGTATTTTGAGGCCATGGCAACATTTAATTTTTCTGATTACTGGAGCAGTATTACCAATATTTATAGCGGTAGTGATACCTTAGATTTATTACGGCTTACATTAGCCTTTTTTATTTCAAGGGTAACCTCAAACCCAAGCTTCTTATTTGCTTCATTTGCATTTGTTTTTGGTTATTTTTATTTAGGTAGTATTAACCGATTATATAGCTATAAAAAAAGTGAGTTTGCCAATGTTAATGTATCCATTTTTATTCTTTACTTTATAGTGCTTATACCCATTAGCGAAATTAATGGATTTAGATTTTGGACCGCCTCTTGGGTGTTTTTTTTCGGGGTTATTAATTACATTATTCTTTCAGATAAAAAATACCTGCTAGTAGCTTTAAGTGCAGTATTAGTGCATTTTAGTTTTTTATCTGCCGTGGCTATTCTTTTAATGTATGTTGCATTAGGCAACCGTCAGTATTTATATATGGCCATATTGCTTTTCTCTTTTGCGATGCCCAATTTGTTAAGCCAGTATATACAAGTATCGCCTGCCGAATTAGGAGAAGGGATAGACACCAAAGTGTCTCAATATACCAATGAAACTTATATAAGCGAAATAGAGAATTTGTCGGATCAAAGCACATGGTTTATGAATTGGGTACACCCATTGGTTAGTGGGTTTCTTATTTTTGCGTTAGTTTGGATCCGTACCTTTCGAGCTAAGTTTATAGCGTCCTCTATACAACAAAAACTTTTTTCATTTACGATTCTTTTTTTAGCTTTTGCAAATTTTATGAAAGCAATGCCTTCAGGAGGCAGGTTTCAGCAAATTTTTTATTTATTAGCACTTACTAATATTATTCTTTTTTTTGTTTCGCATAAAACAAAACCATGGCACTTTTTAACCATCCTATCCATTGCCCCTTTTCTGCTTTGGGTATTAATAAAACTAAGAGTATTGGCGGTATCTGCTGATTTTTTTTTATTTGCTCCCACAGTTGTTTTAATAGCAGCCCCATCACATTCATTAATCGATTTTTTGCGCTCCTTAGGAATATTATAAATGGTAAACAACCTGCTTAAATACGCCTACTTTAAACTTGGTTGGAAAACCGACAGGAAATTAATTGTTTTTTTGTCGGATGACTGGGGCACCACCAGAGTGCCTTCTCATTATGTAAAAGAAGAGCTTATTAAAAAAGGTGTAAATATGAATTCAAACCGGTTTAACCAGTTTGATTCCTTAGAAACCAATAACGACTTAGAAGGATTATTTAATGTATTACTATCGCATAAAGATACAAAAGGGAATAACCCAGTAATTACAGCCATGACAAATGTGGCAAACCCTGATTTTGAAAAAATTAGAGAAGCCAACTTTCAATCCTATTTTTATGAACCTTTTACCAAAACCCTTGAACGGAATAAGGCGTCTAATAATGTGTATAATTACTACCTTAAAGGAATTAAGCAAAATATTTTTGTGCCCCAATACCATGGGCGTGAGCATTTACAAATAAACCGTTGGTTACGAGCACTTAGGGATGGGCATAAAATAGCTCATATCGGGTTTAATTATGAGTTCTATGGATTTGATAAAGAGCAATTAATGTTAGAATTTGGCGGAGAATTTAGCGAAGCATACAGTACAGACCACTCTTCTGATAGTTCCGTTTTTTATGAGGCAATAAAAAGCGGAATTTTACTATTTAAAGAGTTATTTAATTATGCACCTATTTTTTTTACACCACCTTCTATGTATTTGCCAAAAACAATAGATAAAGAGCTCATGCATTTATCTATTCAAGCGTTAGATACAGAAAAAATAAGAAGTGTTCCCTTCGTAAATGGGCGTTTTAAAAGAAGTTTGCATTATTTAGGTCAAAAAAAATCGGATGGCTTACTTTATTTACAACGCAATGCCGTATTTGAAACAAACTTAGGAACGAACCCCGTTGATGCCTGTCTTTCGGATATTCAAAATGCTTTTAAATTTAATAAACCTGCTATAATAAGTAACCATAGAGCAAGTTTTACAGGAAGCATACATCAAAAAAATCGAACACAAGGGTTAAAAGAGTTAGATAAATTATTTTTTAAGATACTAAAGAAGTGGCCCGATGCGGAATTTATAAGTATGAACGAGCTGATTAAAATTATTAAAAAGACATAGTGTATAAACTAGCCGCAAATTTAAGAAACCATTTGTATAATATTCCTGGAAAAAAGGTGGGCGGAAAAATCATTGTTTTTGAATCGGATGATTGGGGTAGTTTACGAATGCCTTCGCTTAAAGTTTTTAATAAATTGCCAACACAGGCTACCGGAAATAACCCTTTTAATCGTTTTGATACATTAGAAAATACCATTGACCTTGAAGCATTATTTGAAGTATTAAATAACTTTAAAGATGTAAATGGAAGCAGACCAGTGTTTACAACTAATTTTGTGGTAGCCAATCCTGATTTTGATAAGATACGTGATACAGGTTTTGAAAAATATTATTGGGAGAGTATTGAAAAAACGTATAAAAGATATTTTTCTGAAAGTAATATATTAGATTTAATTAAAGAAGGAACAAAAAAAGAAATTATTAAACCGCAGTTTCATGGACGCGAACATTTGAATTCGTTTAGATGGATGAATATGTTAAACAAAGGGAATAAGACGTTGCTTAATGCCTTTGATAAAGAAGTATTTTGCATCGATTTGGAGGAAGAAGGATTAAAGCGAGCAAATTTAATGGCATCCTTCGATTACGACAATAATGCCTCTAAGCAATTTTTACGAGAGCACCTTTTAGAAGGAACGGATGAATTTAATAGAATATTTGGCTATTACAGCGAATCATTTATTGCGCCCTCCAATGTGTGGGATTCTTTTGCTGAAGAAGTATTAGGAGTACAAGGAGTTAAGTATATCCAGAGCCTAAGAGTGCAAAAAATACCGCAAATTAATAGCAAAAAGTACCTTAACCATGTAAATTATATTGGAGAAAAAAACAAATTTAATCAAATCTATACCAGTAGAAATGTTTATTTTGAACCTGCAACAAATTTAACGTATGATTGGATAGGGAATGCATTATCAAAAATTAGTACTGCATTTTATTGGGGGAAGCCCGCTATAATATCAACTCACAGAATAAATTATGTGGGTGGTTTAAATGAAAATAATAGAAAAGTTAGCTTAAATAAACTTTCAATCTTATTGAAACAAATAATGAAGAAATGGCCAGATGTACGGTTTTTATCTTCGGATCGCCTTGGTACTGAAATTAGTTATAATTAGTATAGCATGTGTGGCATCACAGGAATTATAGACTTTACGAAAAGCTCAAATAATCACCAACTTTTGGCAATGCAAAGTGTATTAGAACACCGTGGCCCAGATGCCAAAGGGAGTAAATGGTTAGCGCTAGAGTCATGCCAAATAGGATTAGCACATACAAGGCTATCAATACTTGATTTGTCTAATTTTGGTCGGCAGCCAATGAATTATAAAAGATGGACTATTACCTTAAATGGCGAAATTTATAATTTTAAAGAGATAAGAGAAGAATTAATAAAAAAAGGGCATCAATTTAACTCAGAATCAGATACAGAAGTTGTTATTCATGCATTTGCAGAGTGGGAAACGAATTGTGTAAATAGGTTTATTGGGATGTTTGCCTTTGCTATTTACGACTCACATAAAAATAAATTGTTTTTATGTAGAGATCGGGTTGGTGTTAAACCACTATTTGTTTATTGGCATGATGAGTTACTCTTATTTGGGTCAGAATTAAAATCATTCCATGAGCACCCTAGGTTTAATAAAAAAATAAATCATAATGCTGTATTTGATTTTTTAAAAAATGGGTTTATCAAAGGCCCTCAATCAATATTTGAACATGTCGAAAAAGTAAAGCCAGCTCATTGGTTAATAGTGGATATAGATAAAAAAAATATCCAAACTAAAAAATATTGGTCTCTAGAAGAAAAATATATTCATAAACCCAGTGCTATTTCGTACCAAGATGCAAAAAAAGAACTGGAGAGCCTATTAATTTCTGCTTGTAAATATAGAATGGTTTCAGATGTGCCAGTTGGCGTTTTTTTATCAGGTGGATTTGATAGCACATTGGTTACTTCTTTATTGCAAAAAGAATCGTCTGCCAAAATAAAAACATTTACCATTGGATTTCCAGATGGCATAGACGAAAGTCCTTATGCTCAAAAAATTGCGCAATATCTAGGTACTAACCATACTTCTTATAATTGTTATACACAAGATGCTAGAGATATTATTCCAACACTTTCTTACTACTTTGATGAACCCAATGCAGATATTTCCTGTATTCCTACTGTTCTTGTAAGTAAAATAGCCAAAAAAAATGTATCCGTTGCACTTTCAGCAGATGGAGGAGATGAGCTATTTGCAGGATATGCTGGGTTTAAATCTGTTGTAGAGCAACTTGAATTTATCAGAAAAATTCCTGCAAAACGTTTAGCAGCATTTGCAGCTAACGCAGTAAATAGTTTTCTTCCAAGCTCCAATTTTTCGTTAAAGCGAAAACTAAATGTGGTTTCTTCGGTAATTACATCTCATCCAAAAAAACAAATGAAATCTTTAATTAATGCTACCAAAGGGCTTCCTGACGCATTTGTAGATAGCTTTATGAGCAAAGAGATTAATGGTAAAATAAATCCAAATACATGCCAATCTGATTTTTTTGATGAGAGAAATTACTTGTTTGTAAGCTCGATAAAGGAGAGTTTAATAGACCAATTATTAGTAAAGGTTGATAGGGCGACTATGTCCGTAGGCTTGGAAGGAAGAGAACCATTATTGGATCATCGGCTAATTGAGTACTCCGCAAAACTTCCGTATGAATACAAGCATGATGGAGCTATAAGCAAAAAAATATTGAAAGATATTGTATATGACTACGTGCCAGCTAAACTAATGGACAGACCTAAAATAGGGTTTGACTTACCTTTAAACGATTGGTTAAATGATGACTTATATTTTTTGATAGATGAATTTTTATCAGAAGATAAATTAAAGAAAAACATTTTTTTTAACCCCCCTGTAGTTATTCAAATGGTTACAGATTTTAGAAACGGGAAGTTACATTATAAAGATATTATATGGAGGTTAATTTCATTTCAAATGTGGTATAAAAGATGGATAGAAAAGGAATAAATAACATACCTGTTACCAAGCCTTTTATGCCTCCCAAAGAGGAGTATCTCGAATTACTCACTGGTATTTGGGATAGAAACTGGTTAACAAATAATGGCCCTTTAGTAAATCAATTAGAATCTAGGTTAAAATCATATTTAGGTGTAAACCACTTGCTTTATTTAAGTAGTGGAACAATTGGTCTCCAACTGGCAATCAAAAGTCTGAGATTGACAGGTGAAATAATAACTACTCCCTTTTCCTATGTTGCCACCACAAGCAGCATTGTGTGGGAAAATTGTTCTCCTGTCTTTGTGGATATTAATCCTGAATCTTTAAATATAGATGTAAATCAAATCGAAAATTCTATAACAGTAAAAACATCTGCAATATTGGTCACACATGTATTTGGTAATCCTTGCGAGATTGATAAAATACAAGAGATAGCAAAAAGAAGAAAACTTAAAGTGATTTATGATGCAGCGCACAGCTTTGGTGTGAAGTACAAAGGCAAGTCTATTTTTAAGTATGGAGACATAAGTGTTACTAGTTTACATGCGACAAAACTTTTTCATACAATCGAAGGAGGTGCTATTTTCACCAAAGACTCTAATTTGTTAAAAGAGATGGCTTTTATGCGAAATTTTGGACATAATGGACAAGGGGAGTTCTATGGAATTGGAATTAATGGTAAAAATTCTGAGTTCCATGCTGCGATGGGGCTGTGTAATTTGAATTACATTGATGAGATTCTCCAATATAGAAGAAGACAATATTTACTTTATAATCAATTATTAAGTAAATTGAGATGTGAGTTTCAGGTTATCAATAATGATACCGAGTATAACTATGCATACTATCCAATTATCTTTGAGAGTGAGAAAATTACTTTACGAATGATTCGAGAACTTGAAAAGTTTGAGATATATCCAAGAAGGTATTTTTACCCAAGTCTAAATAAATTAAACTACGTACCCGATGCTAGCGTTCCTGTATCTGAAAGTATAACCGGAAGAATTATATGTTTACCTTTGTATCATGGCTTATCTGATGAAGAGCAAAATATGATTGCCGAAATTTTACTTAGAACTCAAAATAATTAAGTCAAATTTTAACTGGTAAAAGATGTTAATTATAGGAGCTAAAGGATTTGCTAAAGAAGTATTGGAAGTATTGCATCAGCAAAATAAAGTTGATGAGATTTCTTTTTTTGATGACGTTAGTCTAGATGTTCCAGACGTGTTGTATAACAAATTTGGAGTAATTAAATCTCTTGAATCAGCCGTTGCATTTTATAAAAACATTGGTGATAATAAAACTATTTTAGGCGTGGGCGGGCCGTTAAATAGATATAAGCTTTTTAATAAGTTTGTTAATATAGGCGGAAAATTTGAACCTTTAATATCTCCTTATGCAAAAGTAGGTCATTTTGAGAATTGTGTTGGAGAAGGTGTAATAATTATGACAGGGTCAGTATTAACTAATAGTATCTCTATCGCACGAGGTTCTTTGGTAAACTTAAATTGTACAATTGGTCATGATTGTATCATAGGAGAATTTGTTGAAATGTCGCCAGGTACGCATATCTCTGGGAGTTGTAATATTGGTAATTATTGCCAACTTGGTACTAATTCTACTGTTCTTCCAAGTATAACACTTGGTGAGAATGTGATTGTTGGCGCAGGTTGTGTAATAACTAAGAACATACCAGATAATTCACTTGTTGTTGGGGTGCCTGGAAAAGTAATTAAAAGCCTAGACCCCATTGAATTGAATAACTAAAACTTTTAGATTATACCAAATGACTGATATTAAGCAGATGTTACTTTATGGGAATTTATTTAAAATACCTCGTAGGATATTTAAATACGTTCTAAGTTTTTGTTACCCTATTGTGAAAATAATATGGCCACTACCTCAGATAATGTCTATTGAAGAAACAATATTAAAAATAATTGAGGAGGAATGCTCTATTTCTAGATTTGGAGATAGCGAGATTCTTTATTTAGTGGATAAATTAAATTTACCGTATCAGGTTTATGACGAAAACCTTGCTTCGAATTTGAAGAAAATCTTAAATAGCGATATTCCAAATCTTTTAGTAGGGCTACCAACAGGGTATAGGTCTTTAAATAACATGGGTGCAAAAGGAAGAGTATTTTGGCGTAGCCAAATTTCATACGCCTACCCCAGATTATATAAATATATTAATTTAAAGAAAGTATATTACAATGCCAATATAACAAGATTTTATTTTGGGTTTGAGAACCTGAATGAAAGTAAAAAAAATTTCAATTTAATAAAAAAAATCTGGACTGGCAGAAAAATACTTTTAATTGAAGGAGAAAAAAGCAGGTTGGGAGTTGGGAATGATTTGTTTAGTGAAGCCTTGTCGGTTGAACGTATTCTTGGACCTTACCATAATGCTTATGCTAGTAAAAATAAATTGTTAGCTGAAGCCATTAAGCATGGGAAAGACAAATTGTACCTTGTTGCAATGGGGCCAACGGCTAAGGTAATTACATTTGAGCTTGCGCAACTGGGGTATCAGGCTGTTGATATCGGTAATATTGACTTGGAATATGAGTGGTTTAAAAGGGGGAAAAATGAAAGAGTTAAAATTGAAGGAAAATATACAAGTGAAGTAAAAGGAGGACGAGTTGTGTCTGACATAGTTGACCCATTATACCAAGAACAAATTATTAAGGTAATTTCATAATTAATTATTGTTTGTATTACAAAATTTCTTTTGTTGACTAATAAAATTCTTATTGTAAGCCCTGGACTAACTATGGGGGGGATGGAAAGAGCAACTGTAAATCTAGCTCATGCATTGTCTAGTAAGTCATTGGATGTAACATTTGTAGCAATTCTTAAGAACAAACATTTTTTTAAGCTCAATCCGTATATTAAATTCATTGAACCTTCTGATTTTAATGAGGTTAATATCTCTATTGTTAAGTCAATAATTTGGCTCCGAAAATTGGTAATTAGTGAACAACCGAAAACTGTTCTAATATATAATAAGTTTTTTGGAGCACTTGTTTCATTTGCTCTATTAGGTACTTCATTTAGAGTGATCGTTTCAGAAAGGTCTAGTCCATTATATAAATGGCCTATAAAAATTAGGTTATTCAATTATTTATCGTTTCGACTTAAAAAAATTGATGGTGTTATTGCTCAAACAAAGTTGGCTGCCTCATACCAAAAAATGTATTATGGTTCGAACGTATCTATTTCAGTAATTCCCAATATCGTTAGGGATGTAAAAGTTTACCCTAATCGAACTAGGCAGAAAGTAATATTAGCAGTTGGGAGGTTAGACGAATACATTAAGGGATTTGATCGACTGATTATGGCATTTGCGAAAATTTCCAGACCCGATTGGTCTTTGTGGCTTGCGGGAAGAGACGACAATGCCTTAGAATTAAGGAGCTTGATAGAGAAGTTTAATATTTCGGATAAAGTCCATTTTAAGGGACCTACTGTTGATATCGATAGTTTATATGCGTCAGCCAGTATTTTTGTTATTCCTTCAAGGAGTGAAGGCTTCCCTAATGTGCTATGCGAAGCAATGGCTGCCGGTTTAGCATGCATAAGCTTTAATTTTGTTGCTGGGCCCATAGATATTATTAGAAATAATTATGATGGTATTTTAGTTGAAGATGGTAATATTATTGAGTTGACCAATAATATTAATTATTTAATTGATAATGAATCAGAACGATTGAGATTAGGTCAGAATGCTTATCAAAATAGACATCGTTTTAGTAAAAATAATATTACAAGCAAATACCTTAATTTTATTTTATCATGATGAATGAGGAAATTAGCATTGTAGTGCCAGTTTATCAATCAGAGGTGTACTTATATCAATGCATTGATTCACTAATTAATCAAACATATAAAAATCTAAAGATCATTTTAGTCAATGATGGTTCAATGGATAATTCAGGAAATATTTGCGACTACTATGCAAGGATTGACAAAAGAGTTAAAGTAATACATCAACAAAATATGGGTGCAGCAGCTGCCGTCAATAATGGTTTAGATGCTAGTACCTCCGACTATATTATGTTTGTTGATGCGGATGACTGGATAGAATTAAATACTTGTGAAGTTGCATTGAAGTCAAGTCATAAGTTTAATTCAGACATTGTTTTTTGGCTCCGAATTAATGAATATGAGCATGCCTCTATTCAATCCAAACCGCTCTTTGCAAACAATACGGTTTTTGAGGATAAGAAGATTATCGATTTGAGAAGAAGACTTGTAGGATTGGTTGGAAATGAATTAAGGAATCCAATTTTAACTGATGCATTAAGCTCCGTATGGGGTAAGTTGTATAAAAGACAAATAATAGTTAAAAATAAGATAAGATTTGTAGATACTGCAGAAATTGGTAGCACAGATGTTTTGTTTGTTATACAAGTTTTCAAGTTTACTCGTACTGCAGTATTTATATCTGAATACTTAAGTCATTATCGAAAATATAACCCTAACTCACTAACCGCTAACTATTCATTTACGCTTTTCAGGAAATATTTAAAACTTTTTGAAAATATTAATTTAACCATTGATTCATTTAGATTTGGCAGTAATTATAAGATTGCTTTTGGTAATCGAATTGCATTGTCAACTATAAATAATATTTTGAGCATAACTCATCCTAGATACAATAATAGTTTATCATTTAGGATAAAAGAAGTCAGGAGAATGTTAAATGAACCAGTTTACATTAATGCTTATAGTAGATTTCAGTTCGAGTTTTTACCAATTCATTGGAAAATATTTTTTATTTTTTGCAAGTTAAAATTTTCTTATGGAGTATATTTTTTTGGAGTATTAATGAATAAATTGCGCTAAATACTAAGTGTAAATTATTTGTAATTCATTTAAACCAAATGATTTCTAAGAAAAAAGCTTTTACACAGATTTACACTTTGTTTTAGAAGGAGTTACGCAATTATTATCCCAAAGTGCAATTGAAGCGCAAGGGATTTTTAATTATAATCTAGTCAATACCATCCTTAATGAACATATAGAAGATAAAGAAACCCACAAAGGGAAACTTTGGAATTTGTATGTTTTTCAAAAATGGTATAATAATAATTTCCTAACACCTGTTGCATAAGCTTAAACTTGTTCGAATCACAATAGTATTCAATTTCGATGAATATAATTCTTCGAGATCAACTGGCTTTTATGAATATTCATTTTAACACCATTGCAATAACAAGTTATGAAAAAGCATTATAATGAAATAAAGGAGCGTGAGGGAGTAGAGATGTACGAACTTGACATGGCTAGGAATATTTCTATTTTAAAAGATATTATTGCGCTCTGGAAAATATTTTTTTTAATCCGAAAGTTAAAGCCAACGATTGTTCATACACATACTCCTAAGGCAGGGTTATTAGGAATGTTAGCTGCGAGGCTCAATAAAGTAGAAGTGTGAATTCATACAGTTGTAGGCTTGCCACTTACACTTTTAATAAGAAAAATTAGATAACAATTTGTATGTGTGGAATTACTGGTATTATAAACTATAACAAGCCCATTAAAGCAGCCCAATTGGAAGCCATGTGTAATGCGCTTCATCTACGCGGGCCCGATGATAAAGGTCTTTGGGTTGATAAAAACATTGGTTTAGGCCATACTCGTTTATCAATTATCGACCTAGAAACAGGTCATCAGCCCATGTGTACGTTAGATAAAAATGTAATTATTGTTTTTAATGGCGAAATCTATAATTTTAAAGAATTACGGGCAGAACTGAAAGTGCTAAATATTGTATTTAATACCACTAGCGATACCGAAGTTATCTTAAAATGCTATCAGCAATACGGTATAGAAAAAACACTATCCAAGCTCGAAGGGATGTTTGCATTTGCTTTGTATGATAAAGAAAAAGAAGAATTATTTATTGCCCGAGACAAATTTGGAGAAAAACCACTTTATTATTTTGAAAAAGAAAATGAGTTTTATTTTGGGTCAGAAATAAAATCGCTATTTTCTGTAATTAACAAAAAAGAAATTGATACGAAAGGATTAAATTTTTTTCTTTCTTTATCATACATCCCTGCACCTTACACTATTTATAAAGAGGTAAAAAAGCTGCTTCCCGCACATTATTTAGCGTATAAAAAAGGGAATGCTGCTAAAATACATCGCTATTATAACCTGCTCGAAAAAATAGAGGAACAACCCATAGAAACAGACCTTAATGCAGCAGTTGAAAACATTAAATCTAAACTAAAAGAATCGGTCGAAAAACGAATGATTTCTGATGTGCCAATAGGGGCTTTTTTAAGTGGAGGAATAGACTCTAGTATAATTGCCTCTTTAATGGCAGAAATTTCGCCAACCCCCATTAATACCTTTACCATTGGTTTTAAAGAAAAAAACTATGATGAATCCGGAAGAGCCAAATTAGTAGCCGATAAAATTAAGTCGAACCATACCGTACATTACCTAGATTATAAAGATATTGTTGATGTTATAGACGACATAATAAACTACTACGATGAGCCCTTTGGCGATTCTTCGGCTTTGCCTTCTTATTATGTTGCTAAACTGGCACAAGAAAAAGTTAAGGTAGTATTAACAGGCGATTGCGCAGACGAACTATTTGGAGGATATGAAAAATACCTAGGGCAGTATTATGTAACTAAATTTAGAAAATTGCCTAAGTTAGTTCAAAATGCTATTATTAAGCTAGTAAATATTTTTCCGCATACCAAACAAACAGATCCCTTTTTGCTCAGAGCAAAAAAAGTAGTACAAAACGTAAATAAATCAAATTTTGACATGCACTATAGCCTTATGTGCTTGGGGTTTAGTGATGTAGATCGGTCATCACTTCTTTTGCCCAAATACCTTAATCAAATTAAGGAGGAAGTAAAAACGGTTTATAACTCATTTCAATCTAAAGAGCCATTAGAGAAAGGTTTTTATACAGATCTTCATTTTGTTTTAGAAGGAGACATGCTAACTAAAGTAGATCGAGTATGCATGAAAAACTCCTTAGAAGCACGCACCCCTTTTTTAGACTCCAGTGTGGTAGAAATGGCGTATCGCTTGCCATTAAATTTTAAAATACGTGGAAAAAATAAAAAGTTTATTTTAAAGAAAGCTTTTAAAAATATATTGCCAAAAGAAACGATTGGGTTTAGAAAACAAGGATTTGGTGTACCTGTTGATTATTGGCTTAGAAATGAACTGAAAGAAGATATTAAAACATTGGTATCGAAAAAAAATATTGAAAGACAAGGAATATTTAATTATGAGGTAATTAACGCTCTACTCGAAGAGCATATTACAGGCAAAGAAAATCATAAAGGAAAGCTGTGGAATTTATATGTTTTTCAAAAATGGTATAATAAAAATTTTAATATAGACCCTTTTGAGTAAACCAAAACTTTTAAGAATAACAACGGTACCCATCTCTATGAATATAATTCTTAGAGACCAGTTAAAGTTTATGAATCAATACGTTGAAGTAATAGGCATTACGGGGTATGATTCAAAGCATTTTAATGAAATAAAGCAGCGTGAAAAAGTAGAGCTGCATGCCTTAACTATGGAAAGAAATATTTCGATAGTAAAAGACTTTATGGCACTATGGAAGATGTTTTTTTTAATTCGCAAACTAAAACCTGCCATAGTGCATACCCACACACCTAAAGCGGGCTTACTAGGCATGTTGGCCGCACGAATGAATGGGGTAGAAATTCGTATTCATACAGTAGCAGGTTTGCCTCTTATGGGTGTTAAAGGGGTAAAAAGAAAAATATTAAATAGGGTTGAAAAAATCACCCTTAAAAATGCCAACTACGTGTTTCCTAACTCTTATGGCCTCAAAGAGTTTTTGCTCAAATATAAATTTTGTGCACCTAGTAAATTAAAGGTTATTGGTAATGGTAGCTCTAATGGCGTTGACACCAATTTTTTCTCGCCCAACTTACAGGCACAAAAACCAACACAATTGGTATCGTTAATAAAAGATAATGAAATTGGAAAAGAGGATTTTGTTTTTTGTTTTGTAGGGCGTTTAGCGCAAGAAAAAGGCATTAAGGAATTAGTAACGGCTTTTGTTAAGTTAATTGAACTACCAACGTATGAGAAAGCTAAGTTATTACTGGTAGGGCCATTTGAAAAAATGAATGGAAAATTAGGAGATGATTTAGAAAAAATAATTGCAGAAAAAGATGCAATTATTTATGTGGGCAGGCACGATGATATAAGACCGTATTTAGCGTTAAGTAATGTGTTTGTATTACCCACTTATCGCGAAGGATTTCCGAATGTGCTTTTGCAAGCAGGTGCTATGGGGCTTCCTTGTATAGCAACCGATATAAATGGATGTAATGAAATTATTAAAAATGAGGTAAATGGGCTCTTAATTGAAACTAAAAGTAGCGAAGCAGTTTATACCGCCATGAAATTTATGATTGATAACCCCAGTATCAGAAAAAAAATGAGCCTAAATGCCAGACCTATGATTATTGAAAAATACGATAGAAATGAATTTATGAACAACTTGCTTTTAGCATACCAAACAGCCCTATCTAAGAAAAAAAGATAACACCTTATGTATAAAAAAAGAATAAAAAGATTATTGGATTTTAGCATTAGCCTACTGTTAATAATAGTGCTATTTCCTATACTTATCTTTTTTGCACTTTTACTATTCATTAATTTTAAAAAAAGTCCATTTTTTACACAATCAAGGCCAGGCTATTTAACCAAAGAGATTAGAATTATTAAGTTTAAAACAATGAACGATAAAAGGGATGACGAGGGAGCTTTACTTCCTGATAAGCATCGTTTAACTTCCATTGGTAAATTACTTAGAAAATTATCGATTGATGAATTGCCTCAGCTAATTAATGTGTTAAAGGGCGATATGAGCTTAATCGGGCCTCGCCCATTACTATTCAAATATCTACCTTTATACAGCCCAACACAAAACAATAGGCACAGTGTAAAACCAGGCATTACAGGTTGGGCGCAGGTTAATGGTAGAAATAGTATTAGTTGGACCAAAAAATTTGAATTAGATGTGTTTTATGTTGATAATCTATCCCTAAAATTAGACCTTAAAATAATAGGGTTAACCCTATCAAAAGTGTTAAAGCAAGAAGGCGTAAATCAATCTAACGAAAGACCTATGCAGCCATTTAATGGAAAAAACTGATGTATTTTAAAAGAATTTTATACTTTTTTTATTATGTAAAAAAACTTGATTGGCAACAGTTTAAAAAGGACATTAATTTTGTATCTAATGAATCTAACAAATCAATATTTTCTATATGGATATCTATTTTTGCTTCATCAATTAAGTATAATATCTCCATACTTGAGTACTTCCAATTTGGGTTTTATAAAAAATCGAAGGAAGAAAAAAATACGTATGCAGGAACAGGATATATGTACGAATACCAATTAAAAATGAACCCTAAAAAGGAACGAGAGGTATTGGAAGACAAGATTCAATTTAACAAAGCGTATAAATCATTTATTAAACATGAAAGTATCTCATTTCAAGAGGCTATTGCAAACCCAAATAAATTAGATAACCTGCTACGCAAACATAAAAAAATTGTGTTAAAAGATTCTAGGGGGCAATGTGGTATTGGTATAGAAGTATTAAATTCTACTCAATTATCTTCTAAAAATCTTTTAGAAAAGAGGAGAGAAAGTAATAATGATATGATTGAATCGTATATTGAGCAGCATTCAGAGTTAGCCTCTATCTCCAATACGGGGTTAAATACAATTCGTATTATTACGCAATTAACAAAAGATAATAAAGTGGAGTTGTTAGGAGCACGCTTAAGAATTACAATAAATTCGGTTGTAGATAACTTAGCGGCCGGAAACGTAGCCGCACCCATAGATATTAAAACAGGAATAGTTAATGGGCTAGCCATATACAGTGATATAACAAAGCCTGAAATTGAATACCATCCCATAACAAAGACTAAAATTACGGGATTTCAAATACCATTTTGGGATAATGTGTTAATATTGGCTCGTAATGCTGCTTTATTTAATAGAAACAATAAATCTATAGGCTGGGATATAGCGGTAACAGATGAAGGGCCAGAGCTTTTGGAAGGCAACCACGATTGGTGCAAGCTATTATGGCAACTGCCCGTTAAAAAAGGGTTGAAACATAAACTAGAACCTTTTAGATTAAATATTATATGAATATATTAATAACAGGGGTAGGAGGGCCAACCCCTCGAAGTTTTGCAATAGCCTTAAAAAAATATGGAGCAAATAAAAATTACAATCTAATTGCAACAGATATTAATCCGCTTTCTATAGGTTTATACCAAAAAGAGTTATTTGATAAATCTTATGTAATACCACGGGCAACCGATAAATTGTATTGGAATGTAATTGAACGTATTATCCATGAAAATAAAATTGATTTAGCTGTAATACTACCAGAATTAGAAGTGTTAGAATGGAGTAAAAAGCAGAAAAAAAGCAGTTTGCCCTGCAAAGCATTAATACCAAACCTATCGGTTACAGAATTATTGATTGATAAAGCTAAGATGACGAACCTGTTAGATGATGTAGCTTTAGTGCCTAAGTCTATTGCTTTTACGCCTCATAAAAAAGAGTTAGATCACGTGTTTAAATTACTGCCTATGCCTTTTTGGGTACGTAGCACCAAAGGCACTAGTGGCTTAGGTTCTTTAATGGTAACAGATAAGCAATCTCTTAAAAATTGGATTCGGATAAACCCTACTATTCATGAATTTTTGGCTAGCACTTATTTGCCAGGGCGAAACTTAGCGTGTAAGCTCTTATATTTTGAGGGTAAGCTAATTCGGTCGGCTACGGCCGAGCGAGTAAATTATATAATGTCTAAAGTTTCACCTTCAGGTATTACAGGCAACACCTCTTTCGGTCGTTTACTCAACGAGCCTCAGTTGGTAGAAGTAGCAGCAAAAGCGATGGATAAAATATTTCAATCAACCAATGCCCCTAAACATGGTTTTTTTACCGTTGATTTTAAAGAAAATAAAAATGGAGACCCATTAATTACTGAAATTAACGTACGGCACGTAGCTTTTACCCAGTGTTTTGCTGCGGCAGGAGCTAATTTTGCAGAGGATACGATTCAGCTTCTTTCAAATAAACCCAATTTTGATAGAAATTATAAGAGGTATGAATTTGAGAAAGATTTAATTTTTTTAAGAGATGTGGATAATATTCCCATTCTTATGAAAGAAACAGATTTGATTAAACCTAACCAACAATTAAACTGAAAAATATCCAAATCTATCTCTCCTCACCACACCTAGGAGGTAACGAAATTAACTTTATAAACACGGCCTTTAAAGAAAATTGGATTGCTCCACTAGGCCCTAATGTAAATGGGTTTGAGCAAGATATTTGTAATTATACTGGGCTTAAAGGTTGTGCAGCATTATCTTCAGGCACTTCAGCCATCCATTTAGCCCTTATAATGCTTGGTGTAGAACAAGGCGATGAAGTGCTTACTTCAACCTTTACGTTTTCGGCTACGATCAACCCCATCGTTTATCAAAAGGCAATTCCAGTTCTTATCGAAAGCGAATCCGACACGTGGAATATGTCGCCCATTTATTTAGAACAAGCCATAAAAGATAGAATGGCGAAAGGCAAAAAACCGAAAGCAATTATGGCAGTTCATTTATACGGAATGCCTTCTAAAATGGATGAAATAATAGCTATTGCTCAAAAATATAATATCCCTTTAATTGAAGATGCTGCCGAAGCATTAGGGGCCTCTTATAAAGGCAAAAAAATGGGCACTTTTGGAGAAATTGGCATATTCTCTTTCAATGGCAATAAAATCATTACCACTTCTGGTGGAGGAGCATTGGTTTCAAATAATAATAAATGGGTAGAAAAAGCACGATTTTTGGCTACTCAAGCAAGGGATAAAGCCCCTCATTATGAGCATACCCAAATAGGGTATAATTACCGAATGAGTAATATAAGCGCAGGAATTGGCAGGGGGCAAATGCAAGTGTTAGATACTTGGGTTAAAAAGAGGAGGGCTATTTTTGAAAAATATAAACAGGAATTGTCAATTATTGAAGGCATAACTTTTTTGGAAGAACCCAATGCCGATTTTTATTCCAATAGATGGTTAACTACTATATTAACACACTCATTTGAGCAGCGCGAAACAATTAGGCTAGCACTTGAAAAGAAGGCTATAGAAGCTCGCCCATTATGGAAACCTATGCACTTACAGCCGATATTTAAAGCGTACCCGTATTATGGCGATCAACTTTCAGAACGATTATTTAAAACAGGGCTTTGCTTGCCATCAGGCTCTAATATGACGGAAGAGCAACAACTTAAAGTAATAGAAGTAATTAATCAGGTTAAATCTACTTTCGACTAATTTTTTATAAATGCAATCAATCGTTATTATAGGAGCAGGTGGATTAGGGCGTGAAGTAAGAAGTCTGCTGGAAAGAGAAAATCAATTTGCAGGATTTATGGATGACAAACCCGTAACTGCCAATTATTTAGGAACCGTTAAAGAGGCAGAAAAATTTCTTCAGCACTCATTTTTACTAGCCATGGGAAATCCTCAATTTAAAAAAACAGTGGCTCAAAAGTTGCGTAAAATTTCTATTAGCTACTTTAATTTAATAAGTGCCCATGCGAGGGTGGCAGTTAATCATTTAAAAGGAGTAGGAATAATTGTTTGCGATGGCGTAATTACTACGGTTGACTGTAAAATTGGCTCGCATGTATTACTTAACTTAAATGTAACCGTAGGGCACGATGTGGTTATAGCAGATTATTGTTCTATTATGCCAGGTGCCAATATTGCGGGCAATGTTACCATTGGCGAAGCCACCTTAATTGGTTCGGGTGCTCAAATTCTTCAAGGCATTACCATTGGCTCTAATGCAAGGGTAGGGGCAGGAGCCGTTGTAACCAAAAATGTGCCCGATAATGTAACAGTAGTGGGTGTTCCTGCAAAAATTGTAAAATAGTTTTTTTTGATACAAGAAAGAAAAACAACTTATCCTGAACTATTCATAAACATTTTGAATTTTTTAACTAAACAGGCTGTAATCATAATAAAGGTAATTTTTTGCAAAATTGATTGCTGTAAAAAATTCAAAATGTGCATTTATATTAATGCGACTACTGCGTTGCAAAAACATCGCAGTAGAGCACTACAGCTTCCATTTTTGACGCCTTGTATTCGCATCAATCTAAACGCATGAATAATTCAGGTTATACCTTTGAAAAAAAGTCCAAAGGGCTAAGTGTATTAAATCTTGCGCTAGAGCAAAATCAAAAAATATATACAAACCTATTGCAATCCATTGGTTACAGTAACCCTTACGCCTCTATTATTTTTATGAACCTATTTTCAGGTGGGCTGAAACAGCTTGTTTGCTTTAAATGGACTATTAATAAGCAGTTTATTTTACTGGTTGGCTATTTAAAACCTGTTAATAATAATGCCGATTTAGTTGATTTTACTTCGCCTTATGGATATAGCGGGCCTATTTTTTCGAAAGAATTGGGGAAGGAGTATTTAAAATTATTTTGGATATCCTTTGACAGTTGGTGTGCAAATAATAAGGTTATTACTTCTTTTATAAGGTTTTCGTTAAACAAAAATTCAATTAATTACACAGGAGAATTAAAACCTACCTTGCTTAATGTAAAAGGTAAAATAGTAGAAAGTAATGAACAATGGAGAAAATTTGCGCATAAAGTGAGAAAAAATGTAAACAAGGCAATACGAGAAGGGTTAGAAGCAAAAATTATAAAGGGAACGGGAATGAATAATCATCTATTAGAGGTGTTTTATAAAGTTTATACCACTTCACTTTCCAGAAATTCGGCCAGCAAACAGTATTACTATTCGCGTAATTACTTTAATAAGTACTGCACTCAATTAGGAGACACTTGTGTTTTTGCATTTGTTTACGATGCTAATAAGGCAGTAGCCGTAGAAATGATTTTGCTTTCGGCTAAAGAAATGTATTCGTTTTTAGGAGGTACACTTCAGGCTTCTTTTAGTAAGCGACCCAATGATTTATTAAAGTTTACATTAATAAATTGGGCAAGAAATAATGAATACACATATTTTATATTAGGTGGAGGGGTTGAAAAGTGTGATGGTATTTTCAACTATAAAAAATCCTTTTTTCCTGCCGATGTACTTCCTTTTTATACAGGCAGAAAAGTATTTAATGAGTCGAAATACTTGGAATTGTCTGCTCAAAAAAATGCACTTTTATCCTCCGAAGAAAAGCAGCAATTAATAACTACTGATTTTTTTCCGAAGTATAGATTTGTAAATGACTAATGTTA
Source organism: uncultured Roseivirgaceae bacterium (assembly GCA_964524405.1). GTDB lineage: Bacteria > Bacteroidota > Bacteroidia > Cytophagales > Cyclobacteriaceae > JAKISE01. The sequence continues at coordinate 2,173 of CAZGDC010000018.1, read as the reverse complement.
ATGCGAACCAAGCTAGTAACTGTTCATAAATAAACATCAATAAGAAAATAATGTATGATGTCAAATGTCAAATGTAAAAAAAGACTAACATCTAACGACTAACATCTAACATCACACATCACACATCTAAAACCATGTTAAAAGAATACAAGCCCACCATCTTTTTTTTATTGCGTTTTTTAGGCGTATATATAATAGGCAATGTGCTTTATGGTCTTTGGGTGGTAAGCTTTGGTATTATTGCCGACCCCGTAACTCAATTTATCACCCATAATACGGCTTGGCTTTTAAATGTATTAGGGGTGGATGCTACCACATTTAGTGCAGGCATTGCCCCCAATTTATCACTTCAGCTAAATGGAGCAACTGTGCTTAATGTATATGAAGGCTGTAATGCCATTAATGTTTCAATCTTGTTTATGGCCTTTCTGTTTGCTTACACTGGCCCTATAAAAAAAACAATTTTATTTTCGCTCATAGGATTAGTAGCCATTTATATATTTAATATTATACGGCTAGTTGGGCTGTTTCTTATCGCCATTTATTTCCAAGATCAATTTTATTTTACCCATCGGTTTGTATTTACCGGTGTTATTTATGCCTTCGTGTTTTTACTTTGGTTTATTTGGGTAGCGAAGATTAATAAATCGAATGCCTGAAAAAAATAACTCTCCAAGGCCTCTGTTAATGGTAATATGGTATTAAAGGTGTTGCCTTGCAACTGGGTTCGCAATGACGTTTATAGTAATTATTGCCTGTTTTTTTGAATAAAACCAGAATTATATACTCAATTATTGCAGTAACGGCACTCATTGCCCTCTACATCTTTCAGCGTTTTAATTACTCCGAATTAATATCATCAACCTTTCTTTCCAATACGCAATTCATCATCAACCGCACTATAAGGTTTTTTCTAAACGATTTAGCCGTAATCCTTCTTATTTATGCTATTTTTAAAAACAAACAACTTCTTAAAATAGCCTTTGGCATTCAGTTAGTAGAAATGCTCATTATTTTGCCTCTCTATTTTTATTTCAAACTCTCGCTCGAAGGCGCAACAGAATTATCCTCCCCCTTGCTCTCCTTTGTTCACCGCATTGTGGTAAACCCCATCATTATGCTCCTTCTCATTCCCGCTTTCTGGTTCCAACAAAAGTCTAAACCACAGTCACCGAAGCCTTAGCATAGGCTGCCTCGTTAACCGAAGCAATTATATGCCAGGTCTATCGTTGCAAATTCCGGTTAAACTGATCAGGGCATTCCGTTAGAAACTGACCACTCCAAAGAGGTATTAAAAAGTTGTCTATTCCTTTCTGCAATTGGGTTAATATGGTATTAGTCAACAAAGTATACAGTTTTGACCTATCGGCAAACCGTATGCTTTGTTATTTACTTTCGTTATTTTCGTGCTAAAAATTCTCTCGCAGTTAAAACTGGAATTTTCGAATTTTTAAAGTCTTTTTTATTCCGTGTGATAATCACATCAATTTGATTTTCAATTGCGGAGTAGTACTGTAGTCCATCTTCAAAATCAGGAAAATTACCATCACTTAAAGCTAATTCCGTTATTTTATCATCTAAACTCAATAATTTTACAAGAACCTTAAATTTCCTTAATATTTCTCTCGCTTCTTTTGCGGATTTTAGTTTTGTAAGAATATAATTCGTGTTGGCAAATGTCAATGATGAAATTGTCAGCTCTAATTCTTTTTTGTCCGCACGAGAAAATAACTCAGCAGCCTCATCATAGAACTTTTCTCTTTTCGAAAGAAGGTCTATAATAATATTAGTATCAATTAGTAATCTGCTCATTTGTATTTTTCAATTAAATAATCAGAATAGGCATCCTTAACATCAAAATCTTTATCAAGAGATATTACACCACTTAAACTTTCTACTAAAGGTGTTATGTCCGTTTTGATTTTTTTGCGATTTGTGAGCATCGCTAAATACGATTCTATTAGTTTTGATAGGCTTGTATTATTCGATTTAGCGTAAGTTTTTGCACTTTCGATAATTGTACCATCAAGACTCAATGTGAGTTTTTTGTCCATTACATTTTATTTACGTATAAATATAATAATATATTACGTAATACTAATGTTATTTCGACTTTTTTTGCTTGTGTCCAACGCTTAGGCACTGTTAAAGAATAACTACTCCTTTTTTACTA
>CAZGDC010000017.1:0-26224 GCA_964524405.1 uncultured Roseivirgaceae bacterium | reverse complement strand
ATTTTTTTTATGACGTAGTCGCTTGAATTAACTTTATTTTTTGATAAAAACTGATATTCTTTAAACGAGTTTGGTAAGAGTGCTCTGTCAATCGGGTTTCTTATACGGCCTACATACTTACAGCCTAGGGCAAGGGCAAGTAATAAAATACTAATTAATAATAACATTATTTTATTCACATTTTATGTTTGTAGCTATTCAAGTAGCGTCTATTTATAGCTATGTTAACCCGCATTATTCATGAGATTTAGTGAGCGCAAATTTGGGTGTAAATATTTATAGGATAAATAAGTGTATTTGGTTGAAAATAAGCTATTTATAAATCCATATTAATTTTATGGTGAATAATGTGGGTTAATATTCCGCTTGGTAAACTAACCTATCATTCTCTTTATCAATTGTTTCTCCATACATACCTTCTTTGTATATAAAAGTATCTGGGTTTATATTAAGCAATGGTTTTTCCAAATAATAAACGTGATTTTTATCTTTAGCAAACTTTGAGTTAATTGTTTGAAAAGAGGCAATGTCGGCTCCATTAACTATTTTCGAGTGGTAAAAAACATGGCTTTTATCTGCGGCATACATTTCTTCACTATTTTTAAATACGCTAAATGTTTTATAGTCTGCTCCAATAATACGAACGTTCATTGCATATAGATCGTTATTATAAAGTGTATGAACCCTAGAAATTTCTTTCAATTCAGTACGCTTTGCAAACAGTGAATAATCATTATCATACGTAAGGTTTATTACGCTACGGTCATTATCTAACTTTTCAACCTCTCTTTTTCCGTATTTTTTTGGATTCTTATCCATTACAATACTACCAACAAAATATAAATTGTTTTTATCTTTTGAAAACAGGGTGTTTAAATGTTCGTAACTATCGGGATCGCCTTTAATTAGTAGCTTAGTTTGATAGTAAAGATTGTTTTCATCACGCTGATAGTTTCTATTAAGCACCTTAAAACTTGCAACATCAACATTTTTAAGTAGCGTATTTTCATAATAAACGGCATTATTATCTTTTGAAAAGTCATTTTTAATTACTTTAAAGCTCTCCGCATCTGCATTTTTAATACGCATTGTTTGAAAATAAACATCTTGCCCCATGCGTAAGTAATTCTCATCACTATCGTTTTCCATTTTTTTGGGATGCTCCACAATAGGAATAAACTTCTTTTCTCTATAAAAAAGATAATTTTCGTCCTTAGAAAAATCGCCCCATAAGTATTGAAACGATAACGCTTCTGCTTCTTTTATTAGGTCATAAAAATGAAAAACATGGCTGGCATCTTTGGTATAAATATGATAGTTATATTTTTTATCTATGAGCCCACCTGAAGGAATTAATTCAAATGTTTTAGGGTCTGCATGTTTTAAAATCTCTCCATCAAAATAAACATGGCTTTTATCTTTTGCTACATTATAGGCCAAAACCTCAAAATGATCTGCCTCTGCACCTGCTATTTCTTGCGCACCTAAGCTAAAAAAATTAGCGTTCCTAACAAATACGACCTTATTGTTTTTAAAATAATATTGATTGCTTTTATTTTTGTCGATTATTTTTGCCCCATCAGAAAAAGAGAATGTATTTAAAAAAAATAAATAATAGAGAGCAACTCCTCCTCCTACTAAAACTAAGGCAATTATAGATATTGTTTTCATAATTAGTTCGTGTTTATATAGTAACTGTTCATAAATAAATCATACAGAATTAGCGAAGTAATTTTGTTCTTTAACAAGGCGTAAATTATGCGAATAGCCGTAGCTACTTAAATAATTTACAACGCAGTAAAAGGGCAAAAGAACGAGTTAAAATGTATTAGTTATTTATGAACAATTACTTAGTGCCCAATAGGATCAAACGGTTGTCGTCATTCTATTGGTTAACAAAACAAAATGCATTTTAATAATAAAACTTAAAATTCATTTTATAATTTCCTATTTTATCAAATTTCAGATGCCATAAAGGCAATTGCAGCCTATTAAAAAAACACCAAAATGGATGGATGGGTGCTTTTCTTGTAGTCCAATTCTTTTAATCATTATTGCTTTTCATTCTTCAAATTTGGCATTAAAAACGATTAAAAAAAACACCGAAAACTGTGAAATTAAGACTCCCCATAAACAGGTATTGATTGCTTTTAGGTTAACCCGCATTATAACTAGGTATTTTATCCAAATTATCTAATTTTCCTTCTTTGCTAATCTTAAACGTATAATGGATTAGCCCATTGGTTAAAATAATAATAGTAGCATTTAATGTTTTATTATACATAGCAACTTGCTCTAAGGTGGATTGATCTATTTTAACTGAAGGAGATTTACATTCTACTAAAATATGTGGTTTCCCTTCGTTAGTAAAAACAATAATGTCAGACCTTTTTAGTCGCGTATTATATTCAACCCCAGACTCCACTTTTAAAAGCCCTTTAGGATAACCCAAATCTTTGTGCAAATAATGAATAATATGTTGCCTCACCCACTCCTCTGGGGTTAATAAAATTAACTTTTTTCGTATAACATCAAAAATAAAATCATCCTTGCCCTTATTGGACATTCGAAAATTATAACTTGGCAAATTCAAATTTTGCATGGCACAAATATGCAACACAATTATTTTGCTGTTATTTTTGCAACCAATTAAATTAATATATTATGATTACAAAGCAAAGTATTGTTGAAAACTGGCTTCCTAGATATACAGGAACAGAACTAAACCAGTTTGGTGAATATATATTACTCACAAACTTTAAAAATTACTTAACTATTTTTGCCAAAAAATACGGAGTTGAACTAATAGGAGACGATAAACCTATGCAAACCGTAACAGCTGATAATATTACCATTATCAATTTTGGAATGGGCAGTGCCATGGCTGCCACGGTTATGGATTTATTATCAGCCATTATGCCCAAAGCCGTACTCTTCTTAGGAAAATGTGGTGGACTTAAAAAGAAAACATCCTTAGGCGATTATATTTTACCCATTGCAGCTATTAGAGGCGAAGGTACCAGTAATGATTATTTACCACCAGAAGTACCCGCTCTCCCTTCTTTTAACTTACAACGAGCTGTTTCTTCGGTTATTAAAAATCGAGGGCAAGATTATTGGTCGGGCGTAGTGTTTACTACCAATCGTAGAGTTTGGGAGCACGACAAAGGCTTTAAAAAGAGATTACGGCAAGCTAGGGCAATGGGCATCGATATGGAGACTGCTACCATCTTTACCGTTGGTTTTAAAAATGAAATTCCTAGAGGTGCTTTGCTATTAGTAAGTGATAATCCAATGATTCCGAGTGGAGTTAAGACAGATAAAAGCGATACTTCGGTAACTAAAAGCTATGTTAACGAGCATTTAGAAATTGGAATTGAGGCACTTATTGAATTACGCGACTCTGGCGATTCGGTTAAGCACTTGCGTTACGAGTAGTTTTTTATAATGCACCTTCTGTATTTGACAAAACTCAATAGCAGAAAAAGAGAACACTTACGGTACGCTTGTTTACACGCTCGCAAAGACTTGCCTTTGCATTAGAAAAACATAAATACTTGTTTCTTAAATTTATAAAACAACAACACGTTCCTTTTGATAACAACCAAGCCAAAAAAAATCAACCCGCATTATTCATGAAATTTAGTGGGTGTAGAGACAAGGCATCTAATACCATATATTGAGTACTAAATACCCCCTGAGTTAATAATAAGGACTAATAAATAGATAAACAATTACCCCAGTAATAGAAACATAGAGCCATATAGGAAAAGTAAATCGTACAATTTTTTTATGCTTAGTTCTTTGATCTTTTAAGCCATAAACAAATGCGGTAAGTATAAAAGGCAATGCTGCAACTGCCATTAAAATATGGGATAAAAGAATGCCTAAGTATATGTAGCGCATACTCCCAATTTGGGCAAGTTCCGAGGGTTGTATTATTCCATCGCCATTTATATCTCCAAATTTTGTAGAGGGTACCGAAGCATGGTAAATAATATAGGATATTAAAAATAACGCACCTAACACAAAGGATACTCCCATCAATCGTTTATGCCATTTCTCATTTCCTTTTTTTATAAAGAATACAGCCATTACCAATACAATAGCTGTAGTTCCATTTATGCTCGCATTAAACAAAGGAAGATTATGCACCCAAGTGGATGAGGATTCTATTTTTACCGTAAAAAACAGAATAGCGACCAATAAAGGCACAATTATACTTAGGGCAATTATTATTTTATTCATGCTCATTGTTTAAAATGTCTAACTCGATATCTAACCTGTCCATATCTTCTAGGTTATTTCCATTAAAATAACCTCGAATACGCTTTTCGGAATCAACTAAAACCAATTGATTATAAACAGGATTAGTAATAGCAACTTCTTGACCAAACACTAATACGCAGTTGGCAACTTTGTATAAATGTTCTTCATTTTCTACTCGCAATGTGTTTCCTAATTTAGTGTTAAAAACAGTATCGCTAATAGCGGTAAACATGATTCGGTAGGGTTTGGTTTTAATACGCTCACATTGCCTGTAAAATTCTTTATCGTTTACCCACTGAGGAAAATAAAACAATTGAGCCTCTTTAAAATTATACGATTTTAAATTAACTAAGTGTACTGTATCTGCTCTTTTAGCACACCCTTCTATTAAAATACCTTCTTGGTAATACACAGGCACCTCAAATTTATTATCTCCAAAACTGCGTAAAAATATATACACCATACTTGGTATAACCAATGCAGCAATAAGAAATAATATTTTTATAAGTTTACTCATCTAAATAAATAAAAAAGTCAGACATCCACTAGCTGATTAATTCAACCCTTTAAAGAATGAACTCAAATTGAATCCTGGGCTTTAAAAGAAGTGTTTGTGCTATTTTAAGTAGTTAATATGTTTTCAAGGTACATTTATATGGATACGTTTTGAGTTGCAAAAACATCTCAATAGTCCACTACAGCTTCCCACATATTCCGTGTCCGGGGTAGGCGAGGCAGGAATTTTTAATGCCTTGTATCCAGCAATCTAAAAGCATTAATGATTCAGACTAGAATTCTGATTCATTAATACTTAATATAATTTACATAAAATTAGCATAATGGATGGCCGACCCTTCCATTAATAAAGCCACTAAAAGCCAAATTACAAATAAGGTAGGAGCTATAATTGTCCACTTTAACCCTTTTGTTTCGTGGCCTAAGTGCATAAATTCCCAAATGATGTAAAAAGCCTTTATTAACGTAAGAATAATAAATATAACGGTTTTAACGACCCCTGCTGCTAATGTAAATGCAATCACAAATTCAAAAGCGGTAAGAAGACTTAAAATAATGGCTCCTTTAACAATTTGCTTGATTTTTGCTTTATCAACGGGTTGTGCAATAACGTTGTTTTCTTCAGTAGTCATATCTTTAAATTTCGTAGTTTAATAATTAAACAAGGTAGAAAAAGGTAAAAACAAATACCCAAACAAGATCGATAAAGTGCCAATATAGGCCTACTTTTTCTACCATATCATAATGCCCTCGTTTTTCATATACGCCTCTAATTGTGTTATAATATACTAAATAATTAAGTATTATACCACTAAGTACGTGTGTGCCATGAAAACCAGTAATAAAGAAAAAGAACGCTGCAAAACTGGCAGGCCCATATTCATTCCAGGTTAGGCTTGCACCTCCACCGCCAGTACCAATAATAAAGTGAGTCCATTCCCATGCTTGGCAACCTAAAAACACGATGCCACCAAAGATAGTCCAACCCATCCATTTAGTTACACCTTTTTTATCCATTCTATGCCCTGCATCAACAGCCATTACCATGGTAACGCTACTTAGTATTAAAATAAATGTCATTATACCTACAAATATCAACGGGGCATCAACGCCATGCATAAAGGGCATAGCATTAAATACTTCTTCGGCCACAGGCCAAGAATCGGCACTAAACCGAACCAATCCATAGGCAACTAAAAAGCCTGAAAATGTAAATGCATCAGACAAAAGAAATAGCCACATCATAAGCTTACCGTAGCTTACGTTAAAAGGTGATTTTCCTCCAGACCAATCAGATGTTGCTATTATTGTACTTGTAGCTGACATACTAGTTTATTATTAATGATATATAATTAAAAACACATATAAATAAATCCATAATCCATCTAAAAAGTGCCAGTACGTAGTACTTAACCCTAATTGAAATTGAATTTCGGAAGCATTAGAAGCACGGTAAGATCTAACCAACATAATCATTAGATATATTAACCCACTTATTAAATGGAAGGCATGAACCCCCATTAATACATATAAAAACGACCCTCCGGGGTTACCTACAAGATAAACGTTATGTTGCACTAAAATTTCCCACACCCAAAATTGGGTTGATAAAAATACCAATCCAAGACCTAGTGTAACCCAAAGGCCAATTTGGGTTTGTAATGCATTATTATTTTGAGCTGATTTTAATGCCCAATGAGCCGTTAAACTGCTTGCCAGTAAAATAACGGTGCTTATCCATAATTGAGATGGCAACTCATAAATAAGCCAATTTCCTTCGGATTGGCGCACAATAAAACCACTGGTAAGTGCTGCAAATACCATTACAATAGACACCATAAAAAGCCAAAGAATGAATTTTTTTGGGTTAATAGCTAATTGCTTTTTAGGTACTTCCTTTATATTTAATTTTGTATTCAATTCTGTAACCATTAAACTTTATCTAAAATTAACGCAATTTGCACAATTGGCAAATACAAAAATGATCCAAACATAATCGACCGAGCCGCTTTATAGGAGTTTTCTTCTCCAACCAAACATTGCTTCATCAAATAGAATGTTTGCGCAAAAAACAACGCGCCACATAAGGTAACAATAAATGCCGAGTATAAACCAGTAATTCCAAATTGTGCAGGTAAAACTCCTAAAGGAATTAATACCATCGTATAAATCATTATTTGAAAAGCCGTATTCAAATCCTTTTTTCCACCTGCAGGCAATAATTTGAACCCTGCCTTTTTATAATCTTTATCGCCCACCCAAGCGATGGCCCAAAAATGGGGAAATTGCCACATAAATTGTAAGCCGAATATAACAAGTGCAGCAGTAGAAACATGACCAGTAGCAGCTACCCACCCCAATAATGGAGGTAAAGCCCCTGGTATTGCTCCAACAAATACCGCAATGGGACCAACTCTTTTTAATGGCGTATAAACAAAACTGTATAAAACCAATGATAGAATTGAAAGTGCAACTGTTAACAAATTGGTGGTAATCGCCAATATCCCCAACCCTAAAATTGCGACAATTGCTGCAAATATTTTTGCTTCTGTAAGCGATAATCTATTGGTAGGCAACGGCCTGTTTTGGGTTCGTTTCATCAACTTATCTAAATCCTTTTCTAAGATTTGATTGATTGTTACCGAAGCTCCAGAAACTAAAATTCCTCCTAAAAACAGCCAACCTAAAACGGACCAACTAAAATTGGTACTGCCTAATACATACCCAAATGCAGAGGAGAATGCTACCAAAAATGATAACCTCAACTTTAAAAGTTCAACATACGCTTTTATACGCTCTTTTGGCGTAATTGATTGGGCTATATTTAATGTAATTTCAGCCAACCTTAATCTACCTTAATCGTTTTATCTTCCTTACTTTCTAATCCAGCCAATTCTTGCTCATGAGGCAAGTTAGATTCTGGTGTTTCTGCATAAGGCACGGTTTGCATAATAAAATCATCTTTAGCGCCTGGTTTGCTATAATCATAAGGCCAACGATATATTTTAGGAATTGGCCCAGGCCAGTTTCCATGTCCTGGTTCTATAGGGGTTGTCCATTCCATTGTGTTTGATTTCCATGGATTTTCCGTTGCTCTTTTTCCCTTAAACATACTGTAGAAGAAATTAAACACAAATATTAGTTGAGCTAGAAATGTACCAATAGCGGCAATGCTTATAAAGGCATTCAAATCTACAAATGAGCTAAAGGCATCAAAATTTGTAAAGGAGTAATACCTACGAGGAAACCCAGCGATACCAATATAATGCATGGGGAAGAATATTAAATAAATACCAATGAACGATGCCCAAAAGTGAATATACCCTAACTTTCTATCCATCATACGACCAAACATTTTGGGAAACCAGTGGTAAACACCAGCAATCATTCCAAAGAAGGCGGCACTGCCCATTACCAAATGGAAGTGAGCTACTACAAAATAAGTATCGTGCAATTGAATATCGAGAGCTGCATTACCCAAAAATATACCGGTAACACCACCTGAAATAAAGAAGGAAACCAACCCAATGGAGAACATCATGGCGGGCGTAAAAATGATATTACCTTTCCATAAAGTAGCAATATAATTAAAAGCTTTAATGGCAGATGGAACGGCAATAATTAAGGTTAGCAACATAAAAATTGAGCCTGCAAAAGGGTTCATGCCCGTTACAAACATATGATGCGCCCACACTACAAACGACAATACGGCAATAGCAATCATAGAACCAATCATTGCTTTGTAACCAAAAATTGGCTTACGTGCATTTGTCGATATAATTTCTGAAGTAATGCCCAAGGAAGGTATAAGTACAATATACACTTCGGGGTGGCCTAGAAACCAGAATAAATGTTGGAACAGGATTGGACTCCCTCCCATATTAGGTAAAGCCTCTCCTGCAATATAAATTTCGGATAAGTAAAAACTAGTACCAAAACTACGGTCTAAAATTAATAATAAAGCTGCTGATAATAAAACAGGAAACGAAAGCAATCCAATAATAGCGGTTAAAAAGAACGACCAAATAGTAAGTGGAAGCTTGGTAAAAGACATTCCATCTGTTCTTAAATTAATAATGGTAGCAATATAATTAATACCTCCTAGTAAAGTTGACACAATAAACAATGCCATCGCTACTAACCACAAGGTCATTCCTAAGCCAGAGCCCGACATGGCTTGCGGTAAAGCACTTAGGGGTGGGTAAACTACCCACCCCCCCGAAGCAGGGCCAGTAGAAATAAAGAAAGAAGTAAACATAACCATGCTTGAAGCAAAAAAGAACCAATACGAAAGCATGTTCATAAAGCCAGAAGCCATATCCCTTGCGCCAATTTGAAGCGGAATAAGGAAGTTACTAAACGTGCCACTGAGACCTGCGGTTAGTACAAAAAACACCATAATAGTACCGTGCATGGTAACTAAAGCCAAGTAAAATTCGGTGTCTAATTTTCCTGCTCCAGTGGCGGCATCAATATTAATCCACTCGCCAAGAAGAGGGCGTAAAAATGCCATATCCATATTAGGAAAGCCCAGCTGTAACCTAAAAATTACAGATAGTAAGCCTCCAATGATAGCCCAAAGAATTCCTGAAATAAGGAATTGTTTGGCAATGGTTTTATGATCAGTACTAAAAATGTATTTAGAGACAAATCCTTGCTCGTGATGATCGTGATCATCATGCTCCATTTCATCTATTTGATCTAAGTGAGTGGTTGACATAATAACAGTTTTGTTAATTTCTTATAATGAAGAATCTTTCGATTCGTTTTCTTCTATTCCAGCAGATATCATTGCTACTTCTTTTAACTCCTCAGGTACTTGAGATAAATATTCAGGGTTAAGCGAAAGCCATGTTTTTTGAGATTTTTTCCATTTTTCATAATCGGCAGGTTCTTCAACTATCACAATCATATGCATAGAAAAGTGCCCTTTGCCGCATATTTCGGCACAAGCCAATTCATAATTAAAATCTGGATTACCTGTTTCGACACGCATATCTGCGGTTGATTTGGTAGGCACAAACCAGAATTGGGTTGGCATACCAGGAACGGCATCCATTTTTACTCTAAAATGAGGCATATATACACTATGAAGCACATCTCGTGCTCTTATTTTTAATAGTACAGGTTTTCCTTTAGGAAGACGCATTTCTCTAGGAACAAAATCATCATGAGAATTTTTATCGGATAAATCCATGCCAAAAGCATTAGAGGCATCTATTTTTCGATAATCGTATGTACCGAGTGCATTGTCTGCTCCAGGGTAACGAACTCTCCACGCAAACTGAGACCCCATTATTTCTACTACTTCGGCATGTTCTGGGGCTGTATCTGTAATGTTATTCCATACTTTTAAACCGTACAAAATAAGGATGGTAAGCACAATGGCAGGCACTATTGTCCAAATAATTTCTAGCTTATGATTATCGGGATAATACATAGCTTTGGCCTCTTTTTTATACCTATACTTAAAAGCAAAGTAAAACAAAAGAATATGTGTAATTACAAAAGCTGCTCCTGTAATCCACATAGTAAGCCAAAACATGCTATCAGTAATAGCACCATGCTCCGAAGCGATAGGAACATCCATTAGATCGAAATATACAATTGATGACCATGTTGCGGCAATTCCTCCAATAATGAGGAATGCTAACATTAAAATACCATTAACATTATTACTACTTGTTGCCTCCTCATCCGTTTTGGATCCGTTCGCAACGTTTATTAGTGTAATAAGCTTGTAGATCATAAAAAGTATAGCCAACGCTACTACTACACCTGTGCCTAATAACAAATTTTGCATCTTATATATAAGTTAAGTCATATTTAAAAGTTGGTTTAAAGTTGAAAAATAAAAAAATACTTTAAAATAAAAAAATGGTACTACTATTACTAAATATGGTGGTGCATACTCTCTTCCAATGTTGGATGATTCTTGGCAACCAATAAGTTTTTCGATAGGCTATTTAATGTTATCCATAAAAATGCACCTAAATAAATCATGGCTGATCCTATCTCCATAAATCCCAATCCTCCATCATACTTCATTACTCCAGGTGTAATCATTAACCAAAAATCTATCCAGTGCCCAACTATAACTACTATCGCAGCTATTTTTAAGGTTTGATACCTTCTTTTTGAATCTCTTGTCATTAAAAACAAGAATGGAAAAAGGAAATTTATAAATAAGTTAATAAAAAATATGGGTCGGTATTGCTCCGTGGTAAGCCGTTGAATAAAGTAAACGGTTTCTTCTGGAATATTGGCATAGAAAATTAATAAATACTGAGAAAACCATAAATAAGCCCAAAACACACTAAAGCCAAATACAAATTTACCTAAATCGTGTAGATGGTTTTCGGTTACAACAGATAGGTAGCCATTTTCTTTTAAAATAATTACAATTAAAGAGATAAGTGCTAGTCCTGTAACCCACCAACTTGAAAATACATACCACCCAAATAAGGTACTAAACCAATGTGGATCGATAGACATTACCCAATCCCATGCGCCTATAGAAGTAGAGTATCCAAAAAAGATAATAAACCAAGCGGATGATGCTCTAATTTGTTTCCATCTTTTCACTCCAGGTGCTTCTATATCTTCCGCAAAAATCTTTTTCCTAATATAGTAGAAGAATAAAATCCACACCGTAAAAAAGCCGATCATTCTACCTAAATAAAATGGGAGGTTTAAATAGGCCTTTTTTCCATCTAAAAGGGAATCGTATTCTGGGCTATTTTTATCGTATAAATAGTCGTGTGTCCAATGAAACAAATCATGATTTGCAATAAGAAAAACAACGAGCATTAGTACACCAGAAATGGGTAAAAAACTAGCCATTGCCGTAGGTATTCGTAAAAAGCCTGTGGACCAAGCCGATTGCGTAACGTATTGTAGGGTTACAAAAAATAGTCCTATAATGGCTATGCCTGCAAAATATACATTATTAATCCAAAGATTGGTGTAAAGTCTTTTTAGCCAAGTAGGTGTTTCATGGTGTCCAGTATCGGCATGTTCTCCATCGCTAGGACCCACATTAGAAGCTACTAAGTCGTTACCAACGGTAGTGTGCAAAACAGATGCATGCCCAGCCTCATGAGCCTCGCTTGCCATGGTTAAATAAATACCAAGTAGCAAAAACACCATGCCAATCACCACAAGTATTGCCAATTTTTTCTTGACTCCTGCTGTAAAATCAAATCTTTCGTCTGAAATTGTCATATATTTCTACTTATTGCTTTTGTAAAGTTTGAACATAACGAACGATTTTCCATCGCTCTTCTTGGCTAAGCTGTGAAGCATGTGCTCCCATTCGTCCTTTTCCGTGAGTTATCACATGAAAAACATGTCCTTCAGTAGCATTTTTAATAGCCACTGATGTAAAAGAAGGAACTCCTGCATATCGTTCTCCTACCAATCCTGGCTCTTTACCATCTGTTCCGTGGCAATGGCTACAAAATCTACCATAAAGTGCTTTCCCATCTGCTAACACTTCTTTTGTATCTGGCAGTGGGTTAGTTACAGTTGCTGCTGCCAATGCTAAGCTATCTTTAGGTATTCTGTAAGGTAGAAATTCTCCTCTTTTAACGGTATTTTCAACAGGCATAAGCATATTCATTTCAAATTCGTTATGTGGATTTGAACTATAATACTCTCCTATCTCTTCGTTTGTTGAGTTAACCCAAAGGCCTGCCTCTTTATCTTTTATTTGCTTTAATGGCTCGTAAGCAACTGAGTGATACATATTAGGCGCATACTCATAGCCAGCATTATCCTTACCAGCTCCACAGCTTATTAATAAGATTGCTCCTATGGCCACTAGGCCTGTAAAAATGTTATTAAACTTCATAGTTAAGTTTTTTATCTTAGTCAAAGTTTTTTTCATTTACTTCAGAAGCTCCGCTATCAGCGAGCATCTTATTAATTTCATCTTTGCTTTTCTTGTTTTGCCCAAGGTCGATTGCCATAATATACTTATCATCGGTACATCTAACATCAAACACTTTGGGGTTAGCCCAAGGTTTTAAATCACTTATAATAAAAAAAGTGATTACCATTCCATGGGCTGCTAACAATACCGTAAACTCAAAGGTTACGGGTATAAATGGAGGCAATGAAACAAAATCTTTACCCCCAATAATCATGGGCCAATCAAATCCTGACATCCAAATAATGGTAAATAAGGCCAACGATGTGCCTGTAATACCAAAAAAGAAGGAAGCTATGGGCAATCGAGATTGTTTATAGCCTAGGTAGTCGTCAATTCCGTGAATTGCATGTGGAGAAAAAACTTCGTGTATTTTAACGCCCTTCTCTCTTATTGATTTGATGGAGTCAAGCACTACGTCTGAATCCTCAAATACGCCTACTACATAATTTTTGCCTGCTGCCATTATTTTAATTTTTCACCGTCAGATTTTAAAATACTTTTAACTTCAGCCATATTTATTACAGGAAAATACTTTGAGAACAATAAGTAAAATGTAAGAAAAAAGCCTATACTAAATAGGTAAACACCTACATCGTGTATGGTTGGGTAAAACATTGCCCAACTCGATGGCAAGTAATCTCTATGAAGCGAAGTTACCACAATTACAAATCGTTCGAACCACATACCAATGTTTACAATAATTGATATAACAAAGGTGGATACAAGACTTGTTCTAATCTTTTTAATCCAGAATAACTGGGGTGCAATTACATTAGCGGTCATCATAGTGGCATACGCCCACCAATAGGGACCAGTTGCTCGGTTAATAAATGCATATTGCTCGCCAGGTACACCAGAGTACCATGCAATAAAGAACTCTGTTATGTAGGCAATACCCACAATTGAACCGGTAACAATAATTACAATGTTCATTAGCTCAATATGGCCAATGGTAATGTAATCTTCTAATTTAAACAGCTTACGAGTAACAATCATAAGTGTTAATACCATAGCAAAGCCCGAAAAGATGGCCCCTGCCACAAAGTAAGGAGGAAAAATGGTGGTGTGCCATCCAGGAATTACCGAAGTGGCAAAATCCATGGATACAATGGTGTGTACCGAAAGTACCAGTGGGGTTGCTAAACCAGCTAAAATTAAGGAAACTGATTCGTAACGCGACCAATCTTTGGCGCCTCCCATCCAACCCATGGCTAAACCGCCATAAATTGCTTTTGAAACTTTATTTTTAGCTCTATCTCGTATTGTGGCAAAATCAGGAATTAGGCCAACGTACCAAAACACTAATGAAACGGTAAAGTAGGTTGAAATAGCAAATACATCCCATAATAGTGGAGAGTTAAAGTTTACCCATAGCGAACCAAAGGTGTTTGGCAAAGGAAGTGCCCAGTAAAAACCTAGCCATAAACGCCCCATGTGTAGCCCAGGAAACATTAATGCACAAATAACCGCAAAAATAGTCATGGCTTCTGCCGCACGGTTAATGCTCATTCGCCATTTTTGACGGAATAAAAGTAATACGGCTGAAATTAACGTGCCTGCATGGCCAATACCTACCCACCAAACAAAGTTGGTAATATCCCAAGCCCAACCTACGGTTTTATTTAAACCCCAAACACCAATACCATCCCAAAGTAAAGCGCCAACCGAAATAGATCCAATTGCTAAGATGGCTAATGAAACAGCCATGCCGGCCATCCATCCTTTCGATGGCTTGGCCTCTACTTGTCGGCAGATGTCTTCTGTTACATCGTGCATTGTTTTGCCTCCATGTATTAGCGGTTCACGTATAGGTGATGATACTTGCATAGTGTAATCTTAATATATTAAGCGTGAGACTCTTTATTATCTTTATTTCTAATTTTTGTTAGGTAAAGCACATTTGGCTTTTGGCCTATTTCTTCTAAAACAGTATAAGCTCTTTCTTCATTTACCTGTTTATCAATACCATAATCTCCTTTTTTATTTTTAATTCTAAGTAATTGAGATATTTGGCTATTATCATCACTCATGTTTCCAAATACAATCGAACCCGAAGCACAAGCAGTAGCACAAGCCACATTGATATCTCCATCAACAGTTCTTCTACCTTCTTTTTTCGCTTCTAGCTTACCGTGTTGAATTCGTTGAACACACATCGAACATTTTTCCATTACCCCTCTTGAACGAACGGTTACATCGGGGTTCAATACCATTTTACCCAAATCGTTGTTCATAGATGAGTTCATATCGAACTGCTCATTATCGTGGTATTTAAACCAGTTAAACCTACGCACTTTATAGGCACAGTTGTTAGCACAATAACGCGTACCAATACAACGGTTATATACCATTTGGTTTAATCCTTCTGTAGAGTGTGTAGTGGCTGCCACAGGGCAAACCGTTTCGCAACCTGCATTATTACAATGCTGGCACATCATAGGCTGGAATACGACCTCTGGGTTATCAGCAGCTATTTCTAGTGCCGATAAACGATCAATCATCCCATCGGCATTATCTACCTTTTCTTGATTGCTGCTATAATATCTGTCGATACGCAACCAGTGCATATCTCTACGATTTATAACTTCATCGCGACCAACTACAGGAATATTGTTTTCGGCCACACAAGCCACATGGCAAGCGGAACAACCTGTACAAGTATTCAAATCAATGGCTAATCCCCAATGATGATCGGGATATTCATGGCCTTTCCAAAGCGAAAGCGAATTGGGAGTTACTTTTCCGTCTTCTAAATCTTGCCAAGTAGAAATCATCGGAACGTTTCGCCCCGCATTCGGATCTTTTTGATATTCACTAAGCGATGCTTCTTGAATAACATTGCCGCGATCCATATAGGTTTGGTGTGTTTGCGTACGAGCTACTTGGTATTCTTCATCGGTAGCCACAAGGTTTACCCCTGAAGTTACATAATAATAATTAGCCCCATTTAATGTGGCTACAAAAGGGTTGGCATCAAACCCTAGCCCATTGGCAACTTTACCTCCTTTTGTTCTACCATAACCTAGCGCAAGCCCCAAAGTGCCTTTTGCCTGCCCTGGTTGAATAACTACAGGCAACCTATACGTATTATTGTTTACGGTAAGATCAACTTTTATGGATTTACCTTCGTATTCGGTAATGCCTAAGGTGCGGGCATCCGAAAGGGCTACTGTTACATAATTATCCCAGGTTGCTTTAGTTATAGGGTCGGGTGTTTCTTGTAACCAAGGATTATTAGCTTGTGTACCATCGCCAATGGCGTTTTTTTGGTATAAAGCTAGTTCAAATCCGCTTCCTTTATAATTTTTATTGATAGATGCTGCTGCGACTTCGGCATTAATAGTTGGCGTATATTCTACGTTTTCAATAGCAATATCTAACACGCCATCTTGTAGGCATTTATCCCAAAAAGATTGAAATGCTAAGCCTTCTTTTCCTTCTGAAAAACGTGTTTGCCAGTTGTTTTTTAAATAATCGAAATAACTTATGTCATTCCCTGCCCATAAAAGGAGACTTTGCTGCTCTTGTCGTGTATCAAATATGGGTGATATGGTTGGTTGCCCTAAGCTAAACGAACCATTTTTAGGCTCTGCATCGTTCCAAGCTTCTAAGTAATGATTGGTTGGGGCTACATAATCTACTAACGAAGCTGTTTCATCATTTCTATCAGCCGTTGAAATAGTTAAGTCAATATTTTTGAGTGCTTTGCCTAACTCTGCTCCTTTAGAGTAGTTGTAAACAGGGTTACAGTTTAAGAAAATAACAGCATCTAATTTTTTTGCTTTGGCATCGGCTATAAATTGGCTCATCTGCGCATCATTTCCTTTTCGATCATTGGAGTAATCGTTAAGTGTAATGGTAGCACCATAGCTGCCTAGCATAGTATTAATGCCTGTAATAAGTGTTTGAATGGCAGGGTCGTTAGAGCCCGATACAACAAGTGACTTACCCTTTGATTTTAGTAAATCTGCTGCGGCTTTATTAATATGTGCAAACTCGCCACCACCTGTAAGCGAAGCATTACCTACTTTATTTGCAATTGCATTATATAATGCAATTACGGCTTTACCTTGCTCCGAAGGTTTAATGGGGGTTCTATAATCGGCATTAGCACCTGTTAATGAAAGGTTTGTTTCGAACTGGTAGTGCCTCGACATTGTTTTTTTAGTAGGCCCAACTCTTCGCGTTTTACTATATCCTTTAGCATATTCGGTGGATGAAATCCAAGAACCAAGAAAATCAGCATCGAATGATATAATTACCTCTGCTTTTTCAAAATGATAACTTGGCACGGCTGCTAAACCAAACACTTCTTGGTTTGATTTGGTTATGCCATAAGCTGATTGTGTGTCGTATTGCACCAACTCAACATTGCCAAATTTAGTTTTAAATTCTTCAATTACTTTTAAGGTAGTTGGACTTAAAATGGTATTACTTACCACTCTAATTTGTCCCCCTTTAGTTGCGATAGCCGTTAGTTTAGAAGCAACCTCTTTATTTAAGGTATCCCAATCGGTAGCTTCGCCTGCTTTTAATGGTTGTGCCAATCGCTCCTTATCATATAAAGAAAGCACGGAGGCTTCTATTTGAGAACTTGTAGCACCCTGCGAAACGGCAGAAAGCTTATTTCCATCAATTTTGATAGGTCTTCCTTCTCTTGTTTTAACTACTACACTGGCGTATTCGCCCCCTTGCATATAGGTAGAGGCATAAAAATTGGGAACTCCTGGATCTACATCTACTGGCTTGTTTACATAAGGAATGGCTTTTCGTATCGGTGCCTCGCAAGAGGCAAGTGTAACAGCAGCCATGCCAAACCCCATAAACTTTAGAAAATCCCTTCGGGTACTCCCCTCTTCTGTTTCTTCTAATTCATTATTGGTTGGTAAATACTCAGGAAATTCCTTATCTGCATATTTTACAAATTCCGGGTCTTTACTTAATTCCTCAAGTCCTTTCCAATACTGTTTTTTAGTTGATTCCATGCTCAGTTATATAACCTTGGAGTTTTTTAATTTATTAATAATGACATTTAGCGCAATCTAATCCGCCATTGGCTTCCACTGTAAATGCTTTTCCACTTCCTTTTGCTTCGTGAATTGCCACTAGCCTATCATAATAGCCATTCCCTTTTGTATTAAGTTCAGTCTCTCTGTGGCAACCAACACACCAACCCATCGTTAAATTAGCATACTGCCTTACCACGTCCATTTCTTCAATTGGGCCATGGCAAGTTTGGCAATCTACACCACCAACCTCTACATGTTGCGAGTGATTAAAATAGGCTAAATCGGGCAAATTATGAATTCTAACCCATTCGATTGGTTCATTATTTTCTACTGCAAAATAAATTTTTTCAATTTCTTCGGTACCTGTATGCGTGCCTTTATTAATTGAACTATGGCAATTCATACAAATATTAGGGGAAGGAATGTTGGCATTTTTAGATTTTCTTACGCCTGTATGGCAGTAATTACAATCAATTTTATAATCGCCTGCGTGTACTTTATGAGAAAACTTAATGGGTTGTGTAGGGGCATATCCTTGCTGAACACCTATGGTAAACAGGGTATCGATGGCTGCTTTCATAACCACGGCTGTTATAACTGCTACTGCTACTCCAATTAATGCTTTGTTTCTTAGCGTTGCAAATATGCCATCGGGTTTTGCAATGTACTCTTGATCTTCAGAGGATAAATCTGTGTTTTGCAAATAAGTACGTAGCTTGGAAACAATCATGGCTAATACTAAAAGCAGTATAACCAATACCACTAACCCTCCAATAATAATAGCATTTACATAAGGTGTTGGAGATGCCCCAGGATCTGCTTGCATGCCTGTAGTTTCTTTCGCCTCTGCTACTACAGGATTGTCTGTTTGATCTTTTATATAGGCCAGTATAGACCCTATTTCCTCATCCGAAAACGTAGGAAACCCTGTCATTTCTATTTGATTATACTCTTCAAATAGTTTTACCGCATATTCATCGCCACTTTGTATAACTCTTGCTGGGTTTCTAACAAATTCGTATATCCAAGGAAGATCTTTACGATCATATACGTTTTTTAATGCGGGCCCAACCAGTCGAGTTTCCACTGCGTGACAGGCCTTACAGTTTTGTTTAAATAAGTCTTCTCCAGCTTTTATAGATTCGGCATCGGTAGGCACAGCTGATGCTTGTGCAAAAGTTTTTTGAGTACCATAAGATAACCAAAGAGAGAATAAAACAACAAATACCTTGAAGTTTCGTTTTATAAAATGCTTAGACGCCATACTTAAGATTAGTGTATTAATGTTTCACTTTTTTCAAGAACTGCACAAAACTACTAGTTAGCTAGTAGAATTTGCAAGATAAACGTCTAGCAAATTAAAATTCGATTTTATACAGTAATTTTATTTTATATCTATCGCTCTGTTAATCAGCTAATTTACACCCCATTTTAAATCTATTTAGATTAATTATAAATAGTATGGGCTAGCAAAAATCGCCCTTTTGAGGCACTCTAATGCCAATTAATTAACGATTGTTATTAGATTTATAGAGATAATCACTTAGGCATATATACCTATTACCTAAAATCCGCAAAGGAAATCTATTATAAGCCTAAACCCGCATTATTCAGTGATTTGCTAAACGGTTTAAAACGGACAATAACTACAAAAGTACCTTTAATAATAAATTCGTCAATTTTGTCAACTTATTTCATAACAGCCCCCAAACTCGGCAATATTAAAGTTCTACCAAGCCCTTTTCTTGACTAGCTCCTTTTAGGTAAGCTCAGCGTATTAATACTTATTGGCCTTCTTTTCTCTTTTTTCTGCTTTTTTCTCTTTAGCCGTTTTAGCTGGAGCTGTTTTTGTGGTTTTTTTTGCGTCTTGTCCTTTGCCCATGATGTTGTTGTGTTATTAAATATTGATTTTCAAGTATTAAATTTAGCTTCATTCTGTGTAACTCACAAGTTTAAATGGCTCTAATACCATATTAACATTGAGATACCACATTAGATTGATTCTTTTTTAATTACCGCTCTAATAAACATGTGGCAAAGGCACAAAACGACAACTACGAATCTTTGGGTCATCACAAACGTGGCGAGAAAACACAACACTCTAATAATGAATTAATTATATGTTTATGTAAAAATAAAAAGCGTATTCTACTGATAGTCAGCACCATAAAAAACTATCCTTTTTTTCGAAGTGCTTTGATTTTTTCAAGTTGAGTTAACTATTGAAATGGTATAAATAATACTTCCCAAAGTCTGGGATTCATTTTGAGTTCATTTTTAAAAGGTTTATGAATTAATCAGGTATAGCCATCTACTTTACCTTCTGTTGTATAATTTGCGAAATTGATAGAAAATCCTATCCAATAAACTCAATTTTTCGGTTATAATAATTGCACTGCCCTTCATTTGTTGCTGAAATTGTATGCGGTTACCATAACTTGTTTTAAAACCTTCTGGAAATTCAACATTAATGGTATAAAAATTTTGGTTGGGCAAAGCACCTATTTTACTTACCCTGCCCAGTACAATACCATATTCTTCATAAGGGTAATTATCCAATTTTATTTGCACTTGCTGACCAAGTTTAACTTTTCCTGATTTTCTTAATGGTAGGTTTACCCTGCCCAATATGTTAGATAAAGTATCAGGTTCTATCCAAAAAACAGGGCTGTTAATTTCTACTACTTGGTTGGCACTCCAAATAGTTATAAATGAAACTTTCCCTGAAATTGGAGCTATCAGTAAATACCGTTGTTTCCAATCTGCAATGGAGGCATATAAAGACCTCAGATTGCTTTCTTCATTACTTTTAAGTTCTTGTGCGTCTTCTGCACTATTATTTTTAAGATTAGTAACGGTTTCTTCAAGGCTAAGGATGGCCAATTGGGTAGCAGCAATACTTTGATCCATTGCTTTCGACTGCCGCTGAATTGCCAAGTACTCCTTTTCTTTAATTTCAAATTGTTGCAATGAAATTACATGTTCCGCATAAAGTAATTTACTTCTTTCAAAATCCTTTTTTGTTAGCACTACCTCTTTTTCTACTAGCTCTCGTTGTTGGGTTTGCTCCAGTTTTAAAATTTTGTTCCCAATTAGTTGCTTTTGTAATGCTTCTATCCTATCCTGATAAGAGGCAAGTTCATTAAACATCTTTCGTTTTACCCTGCTATTAAAATAGGCGGATGCAGGTATGGCAATTTCGCCTAAAGAACCTACATTTATTTGGGGGGAATTATTTTTTTTAGACAACAACCAGTCTTTTAATAGTAAAACACTTTGGTAATTTGCTGTGCTGTTAATTACAGCAAGCACTTCCCCTTCTTTTACAAACTTTTGGTCTGTTACATTCACTTTATAAAGCTTACCACTGCTTCGGGCAATTATCTTTACAGGCGGAAACTCGGTAGTAATTGTAATATTTGCAGGGAGCACATCGGGATAAGTTATATAATTAGCTCCTATAATTAGCAGTAGAATTACCAGTAGAATTGATGCCGAGCCAAACCTTATCAATTTGCGTGGTACGGCATTGATTATGTCATGCACTTCTTCTGCCCTTAAGTCAATATTATCCTGTTTGTTTTCCAATTACATCCTATTTTTTTACAACTCTTTTATTATCCATCCTTCCATTAAAATTAACCCGTCATTCCTGCTGTGCCTTCGCTAAAGCTATGGCGAAGCAAGGCATTCGTAGGAATAACGTATGGCTTTAAATAAAACAATCTATGTTTCTAATTTTTCTAATTGTAATTGATTTTTAACCAAATTATAATAGGCACCCTTTTTATTTATTAATGAGTGGTGATTACCAGTTTCCAACACTTTGCCATTACCCAACACAATAATTTGATCGGCATTTTGCACCGTACTTAGCCTGTGTGCAATAACTACGGCTGTTCTGCCTTTAAAAAAGGTTTGCATATTATCCATAATAATACGCTCGTTGTTTGCATCCAGCGATGATGTTGCCTCATCAAAAAATATAAACTTTGGATTTTTATATACGGCACGGGCAATTAGTATGCGTTGCTTTTGCCCAGTACTAAGCCCAATCCCTTCGTTGCCAATTTTAGTATTATAAGCTAAAGGTAGCTGTTCGATATACTCCCTAATATTGGCGGTTTCAATAGCTTTTAATAATTTTTCCACATCTATGGTTTCGACTCCAACTGTAATGTTATTGGCAATAGTATCGTTAAAAATATAGCCTTCTTGCATTACCACACCACAATTTGCCCTCCAAGTTTGTTGTGCAATATTAGCTAAACTATAATTGTCTAGTTTTATCTGGCCAGTATCAGGCATATAAAATTTAAGCAATAGTTTCATCAAGGTAGTTTTGCCACTACCGCTTGCCCCCACAATAGCCGTTGTTTTGTTGGCCGGTATATGTAGGTTTATATCTTTTAAAACAGGCTCTATACTGCCTAAATACCTAAACGAAAGTTTGCTAACCTCTATAGTAGCATCCGTAGGAATAGTTTTTACTTTTACTTCTTCTTCAGGCTCTTCATCCTTTTTTCCATGTATTTCGCTGATTCGCTCCAGGCTAATTTTAGCATCTTGTAAGGAATGCACAAAATTTACCAATTGTAAAACAGGGCCATTTAACTGGCCAATAATATAGGAAATGGAGAGCATCATGCCTAAGGTTAGGCTACCCTTAATTACCAATATGGCAGCCAGCATGGTAATGCCAATATTTTTAACTTCATTTATAAACGAGGAACCTGCTGTTTGCATTTGCTCTACGGCTAAATTTTTGGTAGAAACTTTAAATAGGCGTACTTGTATTCGTTCCCATTCCCATCTTTTTTGCCGTTCGGCATTATGCAGTTTAATTTCTTGCATGCCATTAATAAGCTCTATTACTTTGCTTTGCTCGGTACTTATTTCGGCAAAGCGTTTATAATCCAATTCTTTCCTTTTTTTAAGAAAAAAGAAAATCCATATAAAATACAAAACCGTACCTGCTAAAAAAATACCAAATATTAACCAATTATACCAAGCCAGTACAAACCCGAAAGTAATTAAGTTAAAAAGCGAGAACAATACATTTAACGAGGTGGAGGTTAGCAAATTCTCTATACGAGAATGGTCATTAATCCGTTGCATAATATCGCCTGTCATTTTGGTATCGAAATACCCTATGGGCAGGTTCATTAGTTTAATAAAAAAATCGGAAACCAACGAAATATTAATGCGTGTACTTAAATGTAGCAATATCCAACCTCTGATTAGTTCTACAGAGGTACGCCCAAAAAACAAAAAGAGCTGTGCAAACAGCAGCAAGTAAATAAAATGTATATCTCGGTTATTAATGCCGACATCCACCACACTTTGGGTAAGAAATGGAAAGATTAATTGGATAATACTGGCTGCCAACAGACCAAATATTAATTGAGCTACAAACTTTTTATAACGTTTAAAATAGCCCATTAGCACCCCTAAGCCTTGTGCTTTAGGGCTCTCCATATCATCCAGCAGCTGGCATTTTTCGATGACAAAGAGTATATCCGCAAAAGTAAGTTTGTCACTATCACTGATAGTGAGATTAGCCGATTTTTAGTTTCTTTACGAGCTCTATTCATGTTTTTTAATTCAATTTCTTTATTGCATTAAGAATTTTCTCTGAAACATGATCTGTAGAAATAAGCAGATCTTTACCACTGAATAATTGACATTGTTTGCTAGGGGAATCTGTAAACTTGCTTAATTCATCAACATAATAATGACTAAAGAACGGAAAATTATGAGCATTGATTTGCCACTGAGATCTTTTTTGTGGGCTCCCAAGGCAAACAATTTCCAGTTCATCATAGGTATAGTCTTCAAGTAGTTGAAAAAGTACTAGACGATTGTCATAAAAAACCCCTTCTGACTCATCCCAAAAAAGATATAAGTAGAGTTTTTCCTTTTTAGTATTTTTGTCAATGGCATCTAAAGTAGAATGATATTCTTTTTTCAAAACGGGAGCTATCTTAGTTGTATTAGGGATTGTTATTCGACCACTTGTTAATTGGCTACTCCTATCTACTTGAATAACTTGTTTACTTCGATTGTACCTTGTAAGATATTGAATATTTTCTATAGTAATGTCTGTAAGAGGATCGTCATTTGTCCTATCATCATAATTAGAGACCGTAGTCTCGCTTTCATACATATGATTATATCCATATTCGTAAATGGCTATCTCTCTTTTTTCAAATCTAAGTAAATCAAAATTCTTAGTTGAAAAATAAAATTTGTAATCTGTTTTCCAGGTAGCCGAATGAGACATTGTATCTGCCTGTTGCAGGACTGTCACTTCAAATACTTCTCTGCCATCAATTTCTTGTGTGTCGGTAAATTTATATAAGTATTTTCCTTTTGCTTTTCTAAGCTTTGGTAGTGTGTAAAAGTCTGTTGAGAGTACCCAATGAGGAGATACAATACTTGATGCCGTTGGTAGTGCACCTACATCATAAGAATACTCAATCTCATCATTGTTGATTTCCGGAATGCTGTAAGGGATTGATTCTTCCCTCGTTAGTTTTATATCAACGTTAAAATAGTGTCTGGTAATAATACCATTGTGTTGAGCAACTTGTTCAATGTCTAGCGCAAGGGAAAGGTTCTTATCCAATTTTAAACCAGTTTTAATTGCAGACTTAACCAAATCTTTGGCTGTCAATTGCATCTTATTTCCGCTCACGGTTATTTCATCCAACTCAGTAATGAGGGGCATTAACTTTAGCTCCTTGTTCCATGACCCCATATCAATTATCGAGAGTGATTTAAATCCTATGGCGCTCACAATAAATTGACCATTGTTTAATTTATCCGTGGGTATAGTCAATTTGAAAAATCCGTATTCATTTGAAATGGCACCTATTGTTGTATTCTTTAATGCAATGTGGGCATAAGGAATTGGTGATCTGCCTGAATTAGATAGTATTCTACCTGAAAAAGTTGTAGTTTGAGCATTACTTGCAATAGATAAAAGGAAGAAACTTAATAGGAGATTATACTTCATTGTATTATTCTTTAAAAGTGAACTAAGTAACAGATTTTTAATAACGAAATGGCATAAGATTTGGTAACTTCACCTTCACCCTTCAACTAATAACATGTCTGAACGATATAATGTTGACTCATTGTTAATAATTATTTAATGTTCAAAATAAAACTACTAATATTTGATATAACTTAGATAGCCCTGAGAGCCTAGTTTGAGTATCCCTTAAATTATTCACAGAATGTTTATGGTCCAACAAGTTAATTAATACCTTATGTTCTTCTTCGGTAAAATCACCCAACCAATCATGCCACCAATAGCCTCTTTTTGTATCCTCAATAAGAGCATAAGGCCTATAGGCAGTCAGGCTTTCCCCTAATTCACACCTTTCACAATGAATATAAATATTTAGAATCCTACCGGTATATTTCGTGTCTTTCTCAATTGCTGTCATTAATACATCATGATTGTTGAAAGTATAGTTAAGGAACAAATGAGATGAACCGAATTGGGCATATACAATGTAGGTTGGTTTAATTTCCCTTTTAAAATTTCTTATAAACACACCCTCTCTTTGCTTTCCTTTATCCTTGTCCTTTATATTATATCGCTTAATTACATCATCAATGCCAATTAATATTTTTTGTAATTCCTCATACTCTATTCCCGAAATTTTTGCCACTACACTTTCATTTGTTACAAATTCGGGCATAAAGAATTATTTCCATTTTTCTACTTTTTTTATACTTGGTTTAGGATTATCCAACAATTTTTCTAATAATGGGTACAAGGTATTAAAAGGAGTAAAAAGTAATTTTTTTAACAAAAATTGTTGAACTTCCCAAAGTTCAAGTGATGCATGATGTATTTCATCTAAATCAATAGCCACTACTTTTACCCCTTTATCGTAGTGTTGATTAAATGAGTTGACATGAGGATGACCTATTTTTAAATCATCTGTTATAAATTCTGTTCGGCCAAGAGCTTCCTGGACAATGAAAATAAATATTAAAATATAAAGTATTGTTTTCATTGTGTTTATTCAATAGTATAGGCTGCTTTTGGCAGCCTATACTATACATTACTAATGTGCGTTGCAGAACAGTGTATTAGTTTGATCCGTTCCAAAACACCTATTAGTATTTTGATTGTCCGCATGAGTGCAGTGTCCACTAATAGACATAAATCCGCCTTTAGCAGCCCCCAATTGTTCATCACTTAGCCTGGATACCGTTTCTTTGTTTAGGCTTAACTTGCCTGTTAATTTCAACTTTTTCATATTATTAACCTTTTATTTTTTACCTACTCTATAAGCTTTTCGGCTTCCGCTGGCTTTTGCTGTGTAGCATGCGTTTAGCAAAAGTTGCTCAAGTTTAATAGTGTAGGGTGCAATGTCATTTCACTGGGGTGTTTTTTTTAATGAGTTAAGGATTAAATGTATTGTAACTATTCACCCAATGAAGGGATGAAAGGTTTTTGTTGAAAAGCATTTTTCAG
>CAZGDC010000016.1:10897-26622 GCA_964524405.1 uncultured Roseivirgaceae bacterium | reverse complement strand
CAATGAGTCGATCAAAAAGTTTAATAATAATTACAGCTGCCTATATATCCACTTTTATTTTAGGCGTTTTTTTAGCCCTTTACTTGGCAGAGGGTAACAGCCTTAGCAAGTTATTTCTCATCAATATTTTTCTTGCATTTTTTATTTTTATGTTCAGTATTCGGTTTGGTAATGCCAGCATGTTTGGTCCTTTTTGGAGTGTGATTCCTGCATTTATCATCATGTATTGGTGGCATATTACCATCGCTACTCCCAATTATCTTATTTGGGGAGTTACCGCAGGTATCGTAGTAATTTGGTCTATAAGGCTTACTCATAACTGGGCTCGCAGTTGGCAAGGCATGCAACACCAAGATTGGCGGCATTTATTAGCACAGGATAAATCAGGAAAATGGTATTTAATGGTAAATTTTTTAGGTGTTCATATAGTGCCATCATTATTAATTTGGGTAGCCTGTATTCCTATTGCTTATATATTTACCTCTAATGAGCCATTTACATGGCTTAATTGGGTAGGCGCTCTTATTGCAAGTGCAGGAGTTCTACTGGAATTAATAAGCGATAACCAGTTGGCAAGGTTTAAAAAATCATCCTTGCCTAAGGAGGTATTAATGTCTGGTATATGGAGCAAGCTTAGGCATCCCAATTATTTGGGAGAGATATTGTTTTGGTGGGGTTTGTATGTTATGTCGATACATGCTTTTACGCCATGGTACGTGGTGTCAGGGGTTATCGGAATAACATTAATGCTTGTGTTTGTTTCAATACCAATGATGGACAAGCACCTACTACAAACAAAACCAGTTTATGCTGGCTATATGCTTAACGTAGGTGGGCTATTCCCTAAATTTAATTGATATTACCTTAAATCCGCAAGGCACTTGGCACCTGTTCAGCCAAAATCAATTTGTTTATTCTATCTTGAATTACTTTTTGTTTTAAAAGAAGGGCATAATCGTGTTGTGTCAAGCTTAAATCTACGGTATTACAAATCAACTTTCGGAAAGTTTAAAACTTTCGGAAAGGTTATCTCCACTCCAATGCCTCTGTTAATGGCAGCCTATAAATCCCTGTTTAGAGCGCAAAAAATGAAGACTGCAGTACTACGCTCGCAATAACGTTCTTTATTTTTTTATATAACATTAATAATTAATTTGTATAATTGCTAGCCTTGTATTTTTTCAGTTATCAACCTAGCTTCTATGAGAACAAAAACAATTTTAGTATTGATGGTAATAAGTGTATTCTTAACCTCTTGCGGTAAAGATAAAGCGCAAAAGAAAGCACCCCCGCCAGAAATTCAAGTGGTAGAGGTAATGCAGAAAGATATGCCCATTTATAGCGAGTTTGTAGGGCAGGCTTTTGGTCTCTATGATATACCTATACGAGCCAGAGTAGAAGGTTTTTTAGAAGGCATCCATTTTAAAGAAGGAGAGCCTGTAAAAAAAGGACAGCTACTATACACCATAGATTCACAGCCATTTCAGGCAGATGTTGCCTCGCAACAAAGTAAGGTAGCCGAAGCACAATCCATGTTGGCAAATGCCGAAAAAGAATTAAATAGATATACACCGCTTGCTAAAAAAAATGCCGTAAGTCAAAGCGATTTAGATGCCGTACAAGCTACGTATGAAGCAGCTGTAGCATCAGTAGATGCCGCCAAGGCAAACAGGAAAATATCTCAAATAAATTTGGGTTACACCCAAATGAAGTCGCCAATTAAAGGCATAATTGGTAAAACAGAAGCTAAAATTGGTGAGTTTGTGGGTAGAGAACCCAACCCTGTAATATTAAATACGGTTTCGAGAATTGATACGATTCGGGTGCAATTTTTTATAACAGAATCGAAGTATTTGCAATTAGCCAAAGAATATGGCAATAGATTAAAAGACAGCAGCCCAAAAGGAGATGGAGGGAAAGTACGTATTACGTTAATTTTATCCGATGGAACCAATTATGCACACCAAGGAGTTATAAACTTTATAGATCGTAGTGTTGATTCCTCAACAGGCTCATTATTGGTTCAGGCGAGTTTTCCAAATCCTAATAAACTATTGCGCCCAGGCATGTACACGAAAGTAAAAATTCCGATTGAGCGTGTTAAGAATGCTTTAATGATTCCTCAACGCTGTGTTTCTGAACTGCAAGGGCAGTATTCAGCGTATGTAGTAAATGCCGAAAATATAATTGAAGCGAAACAACTAAAAATAAAGGCCAGAATTGGCGACTATTATATAATAGAAGAAGGGTTAAATGCAGGAGATAAAATAGTATTAGAAGGATTGCAAAAGGTAGGATCAGGAATGGAAGTAGTTCCTAAAGTAACTGAGTTCCAAAGTCAATCCACGGAGTTAAAATAGTTATGGCAGAGAACCAAGGAAATTTTTTCGTGCATCGCCCTATTGTGGCGATGGTAATCGCTATTATAATTGTTATTGTTGGTGGGGTATCCATGATAGGATTGCCCATTGAGCAATACCCGAATTTAACACCACCTATTGTAGAAGTTAGAGGAACTTATACGGGAGCTAATGCCATTAGTGTGGAGGAGTCTGTAGCCACCCCCTTGGAGCAAGAAATTAATGGAGTTGATAATATGATTTATATGAAATCAACCAACTCTAACGATGGCACCATGACCATTCAAGTCTCGTTTGATGTAGGCACCGATCCTGATATGAACACCGTTTTAGCCCAAAATCGTGTTTCTGCTGCCTCGGCAAAACTGCCCGCCTCAGTTACTAAATTTGGTGTTACTACTAAAAAATCATTGCCTAATATTTTAATGCTCGTAACCTTAACTTCCGATGGTAGATACGACCAAAATTTTTTAGGAAATTATGCATTAATCAATATTAAAGATCAATTAGCTCGGGTAAAAGGCATTGGCAGAGTAGATGTAATGGGAGCTGCCAATTACTCTATGCGAATTTGGGTTAAGCCAGATCGGCTTTCGCAGATGGGGCTTACCGTACCCGAAATTATTAATGCCATAAACGAACAAAATCTAATTGTGCCCGGAGGTAAGTTTGGGGCAGAACCATCGCCTCCTGGAACCGAATTTACCTACACGGTTCGTTTACCCGAACGATTTAATTCGCCCGAAGCCTTTGGAGAAATAGTGGTAAGAACCCAAAAAGATGGTTCTCAAATTAAATTGAAGGATGTAGCTACGATTAATTTAGGGGTAGAATCTTACAGTATGATTCCTCGATTAAATGGAGAAACTGCAGCCATCGTAGCACTGTATCAAGCACCTGGCTCCAATGCGGTAGAGCTAGCGGCTAACATAATTGCCGAAATGGAAGTGCTTAAAAATAACTTTCCTGAAAGTATCAAATACGATGTTTCATTAGACTCCACAGCACCCATTACGGCAGGTATTAAAGATATTATTGTTACCCTAATTATTGCCTTAGTCTTAGTGATACTGGTCGTGTTTATTTTTATCCAAGATTGGAGAGCCACCTTAATACCAACGTTGGCCATTCCTGTATCACTTATTGGGGCTTTTATGTTTTTTCCTGCTTTAGGCTTTACCATTAACGTATTATCTCTTTTAGGTTTGGTATTGGCCATTGGCATTGTGGTGGATGATGCCATTGTGGTGGTAGAGGCAGTTCAAGTAAATATTGCCAAAGGAATGAAAGCCAAAGCAGCCACACTCGATGCTATGGCTAAAGTTACTGCACCCGTAATTGCAACTACTTTGGTGCTTATTGCCGTGTTTATTCCAGTAGCAGGCATGGCGGGCATTACAGGCTTGCTCTACCAGCAATTTGCCATTACCATTGTGGTATCTGTTATTGTGTCTTCGGTAAACGCACTTACTTTGAGCCCTGCGTTATGCTCACTCTTATTAAAAGAACCTAAGCCTTATGGTGGGCCATTAGGTTGGTTTTTTAAGAAGTTTAATAAAGGCATGGATAAAACCACAGATGCCTATATGAGTTTTACCAATATTGTAGCGCGTAAGCTAAAACGAAGTGCCATTTTTATTGTGATAATGAGTGTAGCCGCAGGAATATTTGGGAATATGGTTCCTGGGGGGTTTATTCCGGAAGAGGATATGGGCTATTTTATGGTAAATATGCAATTGCCTAATGCCGCCTCTATTCAACGGTCTGATGCCATTGCAAAAGACATAGAAACCATATTAATGGGTATTGAAGAAGTAGAATTTGTTACTACAGCTACAGGTTTTAGTATTTTGTCTGGTGCCATGACCTCCAATACAGGATTCTTTTTTGTTTCTTTAAAAGATTGGTCTGAAAGAGAAACAACGGCTGCTGAAATAATAGCTAACGTAAATGGGCAGCTTACTGGGGCAATAAAAGGAGCGCAAGTGTTTGCTTTTGGGCCGCCTGCCATTCCAGGTTTAGGCAACGGTTCGGGTTTTAGCATTATGCTGCAAGATAAGGGAGGAGGCACTCCTGGGTACTTGGCAGAAAATACAATGAAATTTATAAAGGCTGCGAATGCAAGGCCTGAAATTGGCAAAGCATTTACCACCTTTCAAGCGAACGTGCCTCAACGATATATGGATATTGACAAGGAAAAGGCATTGAAACTTGGCATCAAACTAAACGATTTATATACCACGGTGGGGGCATTTATGGGTGGTGCTTATGTAAATGATTTTACGCGTTTTGGTCGATTATACAAAACCTATATTCAAGCCGAACCTGAATATCGAGTAGATGAATCTCAAATTAATAATTTCTTTATTAAAAATAATGAAGGTAAAATGGTGCCTTTGGCTACGGTGGCAACCATTCGACCTATATCTGGGCCAGATTATACCACACGATTTAATTTATACCGCTCGGTAGAAGTTACGGGTGGCCCAGCCGAAGGGTTTACTTCGGTACAAGCTCGCGAAGCCCTAAAAGAAGTGGCGGCAGAAGTATTGCCCCAAGATATGAGTTATACTTGGAATGCCATGTCGTTTCAAGAAGAAAAGGCGTCTGGTTCTTTAATGATGATTCTTGTTTTTTCATTACTATTTGTGTTTTTAATTTTGGCAGCTCAGTACGAAAGTTGGTCGTTGCCATTTAGTATTTTGCTCGGTACTCCTTTTGCTATTTTTGGTGCACTGTTTGCGCTTTGGGTATCAAGGTTATTTAGTCCAACCTTTGAAAATAATATTTTTGCGCAAGTCTCTTTTGTAATGCTCATAGGCATGGCAGCAAAAAATGCCATTTTAATTGTAGAGTTTGCCAACGATGAATTTAAAAAAGGATTGAGCCTTTTTGATGCAGCCATTGCAGCGGCAAAATCAAGGTTTAGGCCTATACTAATGACAGCCTTTTCCTTTATTTTAGGAGTGTTTCCATTAGTGGTAGCCACAGGGTCTGGTGCAGAAGCCCGTAAAGTAATGGGCATGGCCTTGCTTGGTGGCATGTCTATGGCTACTTTTTTAGGGGTGTTTTTATACCCTATGCTTTTTGTATTTATTGGTAAAATTGCTGGTTACGAAAAGAAAAGAGACCTTGAATCCCAACTTTTAGATAAATAATGCGATGTTAGAAAATACACAAAAAAAAGCCACTAGCAACGTCATTCAGAGCGCAGCGAAGAATCTGTTCATACTTATATTATTTACACTTGTAATAAATAGTTGCAAAGTAGGACCCAACTTTGAGAAATCAGAAGTAGCTACTGTGCCCACTTTTAGATACGATAGTATTCAGGCAGACACCGTGGTAAACCTACGGTGGTGGCAATTGTTTAATAATGCAGAATTAGATTCATTAATTCTTATTGGCTTGCAAGAAAATAAAGATGTGCTTATGGCTGCTAGCAGGGTGCAGCAAGCCATGCTTAATGTAGGGTTTACCAAAGCAGACCAATACCCTGGCTTTGGTGTTTCTACACAAGCTCAACTAGGCAATATTGTAGGCGGGCAGCCTTTAAGTGGCGATGCGGGTGTTTATATGGCAGGGGTAACCATGAATTGGGAACTCGATTTTTGGGGTAAATTTCGGAGAGCTACCGAAGCCGCAAAAGCAAATTTTGTGGCCTCTGATTATGCCAAAAGAACCATTCAAATAGGATTAATAACAGCCATTACGCAAACTTATTTTCAATTATTAGATTTTAAGTGGCGATTAGAAATTGCGGAACGAACGGTAGCTTCTCGTCAGCGAGGGTTGCAAATTATATCGGATAAATTTGAAGGAGGTTTAGTGCCTCAAATTGATCTAAATCAATCGCAAATTCAGTTACGAATTGCGGAGGCAAGTGTGCCGTTTTATCAACGGCAAGTAGCCATAACAGAGACAAAGTTAGCCGTTTTATTAGGTCGAAACCCATATTCAATAATTAGCAAAAATAATTTAATAGAGCAAGAATTTCCTGCGGATATACCTCCAGGAATACCTTCTTCCATTTTAACCCGAAGACCCGATATACAGGCAGCAGAAAACAGATGGCATGCCGAAACGGCTAATATTGGCGTGGCAGAAGCACAACGATTTCCTGCAATTAGTTTAACAGGTTTAGTAGGAGGGGCTGCCACACAACAATTAACATCTGCTGCTACAGGTGGTTTTGCTTGGAGTGCCAGTGCGGGGTTACTTGGCCCATTAGTGTATTGGGGTAAAAATAAAAGAAGAGCAGAAATGCAGCGCGAAGTTGCTTTGCAATCGGCTTACGATTATGAATTTATTGTTATTCAAGCATTTAAAGAGGTGGAAGATGCACTCATAAATATATCCACTTCAAAGGCAGAGTTAAGAGCACGAAGGCTTCAAGTGGAAGCTGCTATAAGTGCCCGCGATTTATCACTTGAACGGTATAATGGTGGTGTAACAACCTACTTGGAAGTAATTGAAAACGACCGATCGGCATTCGATGCCGAATTGCAATATTCGCAAGTTAGGCAACAGCTTTTAAATGGCTATATATTACTTTATAAAGCATTAGGTGGTGGTTGGATTTCTGCTGAAGAAGAGCAGGAAGTGGCTAGCAAGAGTAATCAAGAGTAAGCAATCTAATGCGGTACTTCAATGTTAATATGGCACTCAAGTTGATTTAAAAGCCCTTTCGGTAATTTCTTAAATTAATAGAAAATAGAAATACTGACATGGCACTGATTACAAGCAAAGGCATTGAAAATGGGATGGAGGTATCCCAATATTCCATTAAAGTATAAGGCAATACAATTACCATTAAGGTGGTAGAGGCGATAAGTCCGATGAGTTTAACGTTTTTCATTACCTCACATTTGCTTTACGAATAATTTTAGAAAATATAGTTGGAAAAAACCGTTTTACCAAAATAGCCATGGTTTCCTTACCGCCAATCCGCACTTCTTCTTTTTCTTTAATAATAGCTTTGATAATTTGTATTCCGCAATCTTTAGCAGAAATGCCGTTTTCTTGCCCATCGTCCATGGTATTGCTTGCCTCTCCTTTTTTTGTTAATGCATTTAACGATACATTGGTGCTAACAAAGCCCGGTGTTGCAATGGTTACTAATAGGCCTTTTTTCCACAGTTCTGCTCGTAACGAATCGTAATAACCATGCAATGCATGTTTAGAGGCGGCATAACTGCTTCGGTAGGGGCTGCCAAATTTGCCAACTAAACTGCTTATAGCTACAATATGTCCAAATCCATTCTCAATCATAGAGGGTAATAGGGCTTTGGTAATAATGATGGTGCTAAAAAAGTTAACCTCCATTAGCCTGCGGCTTACTTCAGTATCAGTATCCATAGCAAAAGAGCGTTGACTAATGCCCCCAGAATGGATAATGATATCCACACGGCCAAATAAAGCCAATGCTTCTTTGGTTTTAGCTTCTAATATTTCGGGTTGTGCAAGGTCTAGTGGCAGTATTTTAATATTTTCTTGATGAGGGCAGTCGGCTTTTACTTTTTCTAAGGCCGCTTGCCTACGAGAGGATAAGATTAGTTTTATTTGTTGTGATGCCAATACGTGAACAATGCCTTCCCCAATGCCAGAAGAAGCCCCTGTTATCCAAATAATTTTATTTTCTAATGATGCCATTACTTAGTTTTTTATACACTACAAAATCAAATGGGTATTTATGTCGTTCATCAATGCCATGGTGTTCTCTTGAAACTTCTTTCCATTCATTTTTATCATAATCAGGAAAGTAAGTATCGCCATTAAATGTATGCTTAATTTCTGTCATGTATAATGTGTTGGCAATTGGTAAGGCCTGCTTGTAAATTTGACCACCCCCAATTATAAATATTTTTTCTTGCTTATTTTTTTTGCAAACCTCAAGGGCTTCTTCTAAGCTATTTACCACAATTGTGTTTTCTAGTTGTAAGTTTTTTTGCCTTGTAATTACAATATTAGTACGGTTGGGTAACGGCCTAAATTTAGGCGGTAATGATTCGTAATTCTTGCGACCTAAAATAATATAATGATTTTTGGTGGAGTTCATAAAGTATTTCATGTCATCAGGTAAGCTCCAAACTAAATCGTTGTCTTTGCCAATTACACCATTTTCAGCCACAGCGGCTATCATTGCTATTTCCATACACTAAATAATATTATTGCCTCTTAGAAAATCCTCTGTTTGCATTCTTTTCTTGCCTTGCAATTGTAGCTCTTTAATTAATAAAGATCCATTTGCACAACCCACTTTAATGTAGGTTTTATTATCAGAATCAATTTTGCCAACGGCTAGATTTTCTGCCTCT
The DNA here is from genome assembly GCA_964524405.1 of uncultured Roseivirgaceae bacterium. Classification (GTDB taxonomy): domain Bacteria; phylum Bacteroidota; class Bacteroidia; order Cytophagales; family Cyclobacteriaceae; genus JAKISE01. The sequence goes on along the minus strand of CAZGDC010000016.1, from coordinate 17,945 downwards.
AATTTAGTTTCAAATATCTTAAAATTATTTTTGCCTAAAATTGCCCAAGCAGCAGGGTAAGGGCTTAGGCCTCGAATAAAATTATATACTTGCTCCGCAGGTTGATTCCAGTTTATTTCGCAGGTCTCTTTATACAGCTTTGGAGCTGTTTTTAGCGTTTTAGATGCTTTTTGTGGCTTTGTGGTTGCTTTTTTTTTCTGTATTAGCCGAACTGTTTTTACCACAGATTTAGCCCCTAGATGCATTAATCTTTCGTAAAGTGTTCCTACATTATCAGTAGCCGAAATAGGCTCTTTTTCTTGAAGAATTATGTTACCTGTATCTATTTCGTGTTGTAGAAAAAAGGTAGTCACACCTGTTTCTTTTTCACCATTAATAATGGCCCAATTAATGGGCGCAGCACCCCTGTATTGAGGTAGAAGGGAGCCATGTAAATTAAAGGTCCCCATCAGGGGCATATTCCAAACCACTTCTGGGAGCATTCTAAAAGCTACTACTATTTGCACATCTGCTTTTAAGTTTTTTAGCTCCATTAAAAACGCCTCAGATTTTAAATTGGTGGGCTGAAGTATGGTTAGCTTTTTTTCTACGGCATAGTTTTTTACGGCCGAAGTCATTAATTGTCTGCCACGCCCTTTGGGTTTATCTGGAGCCGTAATTACGCCCACAATATTAAAGTTAGCGTTAACTAGTTCGGATAAAGATGCTACCGCAAACTCAGGCGTACCCATAAACACAATTCGTAAATCTTTCATTGGCTGCAAATCTAATTTATTAATTACTTAGATTAATCAGATTGATTTCCTACTTTGGTGCGTTCAGTAAAAACCATGAATTTACCTTATTTTATATCGCAACGAATTAGTACAAATAAAGCAGGTACTTTTTCATCTACTATTCATAAAGTGGCTGTTTTTAGCGTGGGCATTGGCTTGGCGGTAATGATTATTGCTTTTGCCATAATGATGGGTTTTAAAAATACAATTAAGAATAAAATCTACAGTTTTAGTGGCCATATTCAACTAACTAAATATGTAAATTCCAATTCGTATAATGAAAACCCATTAGCGTACCCTACTGATTTACCGCTAGATGAAATAAAAAATATTGTTCCGTTTGCATTCAAATGGGGGTTGGTTCAAACCGATCGCGAAGTAGAAGGGGTTGTTTTTAAAGGAGTTGGCAGCAATTTTGATTCAATTTCTTTTAATCAATACATCAAAGCGGGCAGGTTTACCAAATTTAAAGAAGGCGGCTACTCTACCGAAATTGCTATAAGCACATACATCGCAAATAAATTAAATTTATCTATTAATGATAAAATTATAATGCACTTTTTTCAAGAGCCTTTAAGAGTACGAAAACTGACCATTGTTGGCATTTATGAAACGGGCATGGAAGAGTTTGACAGGCAAATTATACTTGGCGATATTGGACTTGCTAGAAGACTGAATGACTGGACACCTGAATATGCTGGAGGGTACGAGATTTACTTAAAAGATATAAATCAACTGGATGAGATACATCAAAAATTATATGATAAATATGGGTATGATTTATATGTTCAAAAAACGAGCAATAAATTTTTGCAGGTGTTCGAATGGCTTTCTCTTATAGATAACAATGTTGATATTTTGCTATTTATGGTGCTTTTTGTAGCCTCCTTTAATATGATATCTATTATATTAATATTGATTTTAGAACGTACTCCCATGATAGGCACCTTAAAAGCCATGGGAGCATCCAATGGGCTAATACGAAAAATATTTGTGTATAATGGCATGCAAATGATTGTTAAAGGCATGCTTATTGGTAACTTTTTTGGGCTTGGAATTTCATTTTTGCAATGGAAATTCAAGCTTATCACCTTAGATTCTTCTAATTATTATATGAGCTATGTGCCAATTGAATTTAATATAGGAGTGGTTTTATTACTTAATTTATTAGTTTTTGGACTAGTGTCTGCCATTCTTATAATACCCACGTTAATTGTGGCAAGAGTGGAGCCTATTAAGGCAATTAAGTTTGATTGAATCAGACCCAACAATAATAGCTAATTGGTAATATAGGGCTTACTTTTGTTTCAAATGTCAACCAAAAAGGTATTGGCATCTCACAAACTTGTGGGATGCTTTTTTATAAATCAAGCCAAACGTCATTCCTCCGATAGCTATCAGAGGGATCTGTCAAAAAATAAGATAAAACAAAGTAGAATAGTATGTGTGGTATAGTAGCAGTATTTGATGTAAAGCAGACCAGCGATCAACTGAGAGCGAACGTGTTAGAGATGTCTAAAAAACTAAGACATAGAGGGCCCGATTGGTCGGGTATTTATAGTAGTACTCATGCCATTTTAGCACACGAACGTTTAGCCATTGTGGATCCTCAATCAGGCGGGCAACCATTAATTAGTGCCGATGGTAATTTGATATTGGCGGTGAATGGAGAAATTTATAACCATCAAGAAATTAGAAAAGAGTTAGGCGATGTATATGATTTTCAAACCAAGTCTGATTCAGAAGTTATACTGGCACTATACCAAGAAAAAGGCGTTGACTTTTTAGAAGACTTAAACGGAATTTTTGCCTTTGCTTTATATGATAAAACAAAAAACACCTATCTCATTGGTCGTGACCATGTAGGCATTATTCCACTTTACCAAGGGTGGGATGGCGAAGGCAATTATTATGTGGCTTCGGAGCTAAAATCATTAGAAGGAGTTTGTAAAAAGATTGAAGCTTTTCCGCACGGGCATTATTATTATAGTAAAGATGCTAACCCTACCCAATACTATACGAGAGATTGGCGAGCCTACGAAAATGTAAAGGATAATAAAAGTGATATAGCAGCCTTGCGAAAAGGCTTAGAAGATGCGGTTCACCGTCAATTAATGAGCGATGTGCCTTTTGGTGTTTTGCTTTCAGGGGGGTTAGATTCATCCGTTATATCTGCCATTGCAAAAAAATACGCTGCAAAAAGAATAGAATCAGGCGATACGCAAGAAGCGTGGTGGCCACAATTACATTCCTTTTCCGTAGGGCTCGAAGGGGCGCCCGATTTAAAATATGCCCAAGAAGTGGCAGATTCAATTGGTACGGTACATCACTCTATCCACTTTACGGTACAAGAAGGGTTAGATGCTATTAGGGATGTAATTTATCATTTAGAAACCTATGATGTTACCACCATTAGGGCCGCAACACCCATGTATTTATTGGCACGCGTAATTAAATCCATGGGTATAAAAATGGTGCTTTCGGGCGAAGGGGCAGATGAGCTTTTTGGGGGCTACTTGTATTTTCATAAAGCACCAACCGCTGAAGAGTTTCATAAAGAAACCGTTCGGAAATTAGATAGGCTTCATTTATACGATTGCAACCGAGCCAATAAAGCCTTAGCGGCTTGGGGGGTAGAAGGCCGAGTGCCATTTTTAGACAAGGAATTTATGGATATTGCCATGAACGTTAACCCTACGGATAAAATGTGCGGCACTAATGGTAAAATGGAAAAACATATTCTACGTGAAGCCTTTGAAGATTACCTGCCTAAAAGTGTTGCTTGGCGACAAAAAGAACAGTTTTCGGATGGCGTTGGCTACGATTGGATTGATAGCTTAAAAGAAGTTGTAGAAGAATCTATTTTAGATGAGCAAATGGCACAAGTGAGTCATCGTTTTACAGTAAACCCTCCATTACAAAAAGAAGAATATTATTACCGCCTAATTTTTGAAGAGCACTTTCCATCAGATGCAGCAGCGGCTACGGTGCCTTCAGTGCCATCCATTGCTTGCAGTACTCCTATTATTTTTGAGTGGGATAAGGCATTGGTTAAAATGAATGACCCCTCGGGTAGGGCAGTAGCCAATGTGCATAATAAAGGGTATAAATAAGGTGGTAGAAACAAACCCTTAGCAAAGGAAAAAAATCCATTTAATCTTAACGTGGTTAAAAGGAGGTATTTCTACCATAACTACAGCAAAAATTTTTTTTAAAAACAGTTACTTTTAAATGCGTATCTGTATAAACATTTTGTTCTTAGGTTGTACTTTTGCAGCTAGTGTTAAGTTAAGTGTGAAATGGTGGTTAAGTTGAAGTTATTTATGTTTTTGGCGAAGTAAAAAAATAGGAGCATAGCTTTGCTACGTGAATATTTTTTTAGGAAGTCAAAAGCGGAAAGAACAAAACTTGGGCTGACAGTTTACACTTAACTTAACACTAGGTTATAATAATTATACTCACTTTACTATTATTTTGGTATGAAAAATTTTTTTTCGCTTGTGTTGGTTACACTATTATCAACATACACAATTGCTCAAAACACATTTACCTCTAATAATGCCACCCCTGGCACTGATTTTAATACAGTGGGGAATTGGACAGGCACAGGTACGCCTAGCTTTGTAAATGGGCTCGATAAGTTTATAATTGCCGATGGTCATAGTTATGCGACTACTGCTGTTTTAACCATTGATGCCCTTACCATAGGTCAAGGGGGTAGTGGAATCCTTACGCTAAATCATGCCGTTGATTTAACAGGCAACATGCTTATTGATGCGGGAGCTAGCCTTACGGCAGGCGTGCATCAAATTAATATTGCAGGTAACTGGACGGAAAACGGAAGTGGAGCAATGACAAGTTCAGGCACTACTATTTTTGATGCAACCTTAGTGCAAACCATTTCGGCAGCAGCTACCTTTAATAACCTTACCTTTAATGGAGGAGGAGTGGTTTCTACGGGCGGAAACGTAACCGTAAATGGAAACTGGCTAATTACAAACAATACAAACTTTAGTACAGGTAACCAACATAGGCTAGGTGGCAACTTAACCGTTGATAATGGCTCTATCTATAACGCTACCGATGGAAGAATTACATTTATAGGGGCTACTGACCAAACCTTAACTATTGGTACAAATGCTGTGTTTGATGAAGTAATTTTTCAGCCAAGTGCAGCCGTAACCTATACTATTATAGGAGATTATGTAGCAAATGACCTAACCTATGTTTACCCAGATGCTACTTTAACGGGTACAGGAAACCAGACGATTCAAGAATTTAGATTAGATGGAACTTGTAATTTTTCAGGCTCTATTACGTTTACAGGCGGCAGAGCTTACGATCACAACGATCACGTATTTACCCTTGGTACCGCAGATATTATTATAGCAGGCAATTATTTTTTTTCTACGGCTACCAATGGCGATGCCATTACAATTTTGGGTAATTTAACCATTGAAAGTGGCTACTTAGTGCTAGAAGAAGGGTCGCTTACAGGAGACCTCGATTTTCAAATAAATGCGGGAACAATACTGTACATAAGAGGCGTAGATAATTTTCCAACTAATTTCAATACAGTAGTTTTTCAAGATAATACCGCAAGAACCATTTACGATTTAAGAGCCAATCAAACAATTAGAGGCGATATTACCTATGGGCGTTTAAGTGTAGGAGCAACCTCAGGTACAGATACTGGCGGTAGAACAAAAACGGCAGACGGTCCTTTAGATATTAACGGATTTTTAGACCTAAATGATGCAATAACCCTCGCATTGGGTAGTTCTGACCATACCTTAGCAGGTGATTTGTTAAATAACACAAATTCATCTATCCTTCAACCAGGAGGAACTTTTACCTTAGATGGTTTAGATGGCAACCAAACGATACAGTCTAGCGGAACAGGCAGTTATAATTTTCAAACGCTTCTAATTACTAATACGGCACCCACAGCAGTACGTACCATTAATATTGACGATAATAATTTACAAGCATTTCATTTTTCAATAACAAATGCAGGAGGGTCAGCTTCCAATTATTTAATACTGGATATTGATGACAACTTAATGGTAGGATTTGGCGATTTTTCTATTGGCGCCAATGTAGAATTAAGAACGAGTGGTGCATCGCAATTTAATTCGATGATGGCGTTTTATACGGAAGATATTGACCCACAAAGCACCATCCTTTTTGATGGGGGCGTTCAAAGTATTCCTGGTGTAACGTATGGCAACGTAGAGCTAAGAGGAAACGGCAATAAAAATGCAACGGGTAATTTTACCGTAGCAGGCAATTTTTCAAGAGTTGCTAATACCCCTGTTTTTGTAGATGGCGGTTTTAGCCACACAGTTGCAGGTAATTGGGTAATGGGTACTGCCTTTACTAATAATATGACGGGCTCTATGACGTTTGATGGCATAAACCAAACCATTTCAGCTTCCGATTTTAACAATTTAATATACAGTGGATCAGGTATTAAATCAATACTAGGCGCCCATTTTGTAAGTGGTGATTTAACCATTAATAATGATGCAACAGTAAATGCTGGTATTTTTAGCATTGATATGACAGGCGGCCACTGGGTAAATGGGGGAGATGGTGTTTTTAACCAAACTACAGGAAGCGTGTTTTTTAGTAGCCAAGCAAATGGGCAAAATATCACTTCAAACCCCGACAATATATTTGGTAATTTACACATCGAAAACGACCCTAGTAGAACCGTAACAGCACTAACAGATATTATTGTAGGTAGAGATTTTGATTTAATACGAAACGAAGGAGATTTTAATTTGCAAGGGTTTACTCTGTTTGTAGGCAGGCATTTTAATAATAGAACAGGTACCTCATTTAGCTTTACACTGCCTAGTGCTACGATTCATTTTAATGGAGATGTAGCCCAAAATGTACGAAATTACATTTCAGGAACCTACCCTAATATGACGTTCTCTGGCTTAGGAGAAAAACGCTTTTATGATAATGGATTAGATATTAATGGCAATGTAACCATTACCAATACCACACTCGATGGGGCATGGTTGTCGCATACGGTAGCAGGTAATTGGATTAATAGCGGTAGTTTTCAACACAATCGCGATATAACGTTTGATGGAATAGACCAAACCATAAGTGCATCTACCTTTCATGATGTATTTTTTGGTGGTGGATCGGGCACTAAAACACTCGCTGGTAATATTAACCTAAATGGTAGGTTAGAAATTATGGATGGAGCAACACTCGATGTAAGCCCTAATAATTTTAGAATTACCGTAGAAGAA